>JAUNVF010000016.1 GCA_030537815.1 Tissierellia bacterium
AATATCCTACAAATTTATAGAAATAAGTATCGGAGCTATCCGCTTTCATTATTCTATAAATAAAATATCAAAGTTTTTCAATTGGAATAAGGCAAAAAACTTCAATATCCAAATGAGTGAGCATAATATCATAATAATTCTATCTGAAAATAATGATAAATAAAGAAACCGGAGATGATTATAATCTCCGGTTTCTATTGAAATTTAAGTTAAATTTTGTTCTATATCGAAAACAATATTGATTTTAAGGCTAAAATCGATTAATCCTATTTTTATTTCTATATTTATTTGGGGTCGTATTCATTATAGATTTAAATGCATTCGAAAACTTGCTCGCATTGGAGTATCCTACAGAATTTGCTATATCAATTATGCTCTGATCAGTATCCTTTAATTTTTTACATGATATGTAAATCCTGTGCTTTTTTAGATATTGATATGGTGATATGCCGTATATTTCTTTAAAAATGGTATTAAATTGTGTATATCCTATATCGTATTTAGGCACCAAACTTTCAAATGATATCGACTGGTCATAATTTTCCAATATATATTCATGAATTCTTTTTACTTTTTGAACTTTCTTACCGGAATAATATTTTGCTTTTGAATACCCGAATTGATTATTATTCGAAAGCTCTGAAACCAAAAGCAGTATTTCTATCGACTTGATTAGCAGCCTATTATAATCTTTCTGTTCCTCTGCATTGTATATCTCTGTAAATATCTCTACAAATTCATCAGGATTATCTACTTTATGCCATTTTTGAATTATATCCAGATCTTTAATCAATTTATTTAAATCTATATTAAATCTCGAAAATAAATCATAATCTCTTTCTTCTAATTTATCGAGTTCGATTAAAACGACACAGCCTTTATGGTATTTAGTCGGAATTGAACCACTAATTAACCAATTCTCATTTTCAGGAGTAGCTAATATCGTTATCTCATTTGGACCGCTATAAGCAAAACTACCATCTAGGAACTCACATTCAAATCGACCCCTCAAAGTGTAATCAATTCTAAACTGATTTTTTCCCTTATGTTCATTTTTTGCATAGTCAAGGGAAATTAAATCTGAAAATTCTATATAAAAAGACTTTGAAAAGCTGTATCTTTTAAATCTGACTCTAGTATTATCGAAATTTTCATCTCTCTCAGTAAAAACAATCTCATACATATAAATTCTCCAGTAATAGCGTATTTGATAATTACTATCGATATTTTCATTATAACATAGTATTAATTTAAATCATAAATTAATATAATAAGATATCGAATAAAAATTTCTATTATTATTTAAATCTTCTGTATTGTTCAGATTTTGTCTATTAGGGTATATTAATAAAGAGGTGAGATTATGAAATGTAAATTTTGCGGTAAGGAAGTTCCAGAAGCTAAATTCTGTTCAGAATGTGGCGCTGAAAATCCGGATTTTAATGATATAAACAGCGAAGAAGAATTTAAAACTGAAGATTTTTCTAAAGAAGGATTTAATAAGGATGATCGAGAAGATTTAAATAATAATTTAAATTCTAATAAAAAAGACGATGACCCCATTTGGAATTTACTTTGCAGTATTTATAGGTATTTAAATCCCCTCGTCAATAAACTTCAGACCATGGGTAAATCTGCCTATTTCATACTAATTATAATCTCGGTATTATTTCTCATGTTAAAACCTTCATATGAAGCAGGACTAAATCCTGGCATTAAGAATACGGGTTTAGTATTGTCTTTGGTATTGGTAGCGATAAATTTTTATATAATAAAACTCGTATTTAATATATCTGTATCGGGAAAATCAATATCTATAAAGCCTCAAAGGCTGAATTTGATAATTTTAATCTCAAATATTGTATACTTTGCATTATCGATATTATCTCTAGGCTGGATTTTTAATTATCTTATAGTCATATTGATTTCCATGATGGTCTTGTTTGGAATGGTTGTCGACTCACTAAATAAAAATAATTACAGAAGGATACTCTTAAAGTATTTCCTCATCAATCTAGCACTCAGACTTTTATATATTTTGATGATATTCGCTATCTTCAGCACTTTTATAGCATTTATTTTTTCACTGATAAGAGGCTAGCAGAACTCGAATCCTGCTAGCTCTTTCTTTATTTTTCTATTATTTTTTCTATATCCGATAAAATTCTCGCCCAAGAGTGATCGTCGATTGAATCCCTTATCTTTTCATCTATTTCTTTTCCCGATCTTATTCTATCTACCTGTTTTTCAATCGCTTCTTTTAATCTCAAAATATATCCATCTATATCCTCTTTTAAAGGCTTATCGACTTTTTGAAGCCTCGGAAGCTCTACTATTTCAATAGCTCCACTATTTATTATATCTTCGCCGAGCAGATTTATAAGTCCTTCTATCTCACTGGATACTACTCTCATTCCACATGCCAATGCCTCTATCGCAACGAGTCCAAGTCCTTCAAAATATGATGGCAAAACAAATATATCTGATTCTCTAAAGATATTTGCAAGTTCTATTTGTGGTATTACCTGCATAATTTCAAAATTTTCATGGCCTTTTACGATTTGCCTTAATTCTTTTTCTTGCTCATCATCTTTTGCGCCTATTATTTTAATTTCTAGACCGTCTTCTATTTTTTTGACAGCTTCTATAAATTCATATACTCCCTTAGCTTCAGCGATTTTCCCAGCATAGACAATTTTTATCTCATCATTTTTTTCTTTTTTCTCAGGTCTATAAAATATATTTTGGTCGAATCCTCCGCCCATGACTATGATTTTTTCATCATCGGCAGAATAAATTCTCTTAATTTCAGGGACTTGAAGCTCCGATAAAGCAAAAATATGATCCAATTTATTTATATTTTTGAGGTATTTTTCCTTGAGTTCCGGATTCTTTTCACATTGTCTTATATCAGTTCCATGACAAATTCCTATTACCTTCTTATCTACCGCCTTATCGATTACTAATGATGTTAGCATCCATAGATGATGACATATGATTATATCCGGTTTAAATTCACTCAAGGCTCTATGGAGTATTTGCGAAAAATTAATATTCCATATATCTTGCATTTCCTCCGTAAGATCACAATATCTGGTGCTTGCATATGGCATCTCGTCGCTCATGCCGACGATATTAAAAGGCATTCTCTCGGTATTAAACTCTACAGCATATTGAAATTCTCTATTCAATATATCATAATAAAAATCATCTTGAAATCCAAACACGCAGGCCTGCTCATATTTATTTTTCAGTCCCTTTATTATATTACTGAAATAAACTCCGCTCCCCGTCTTGGAAGGTAATTGTGCAAGGACATGTAGAATTCGCATCGATTTTTCCTCCTTAAATCTTTACTAAAAAAACGGCATAATCTGCCGTTTTTATATTATCTCTTACTGAATTGTGGGCTCTTTCTAGCTTTCTTGAATCCGTATTTCTTTCTCTCTTTTTTACGTGGATCCCTAGTTAAGAAGCCAGCTCTCTTTAATGTCGGTCTAAGCTCTTCATCTACTTGAAGAAGTGCTCTTGCAATTCCATGTCTGATTGCACCGGCCTGTCCTGTATATCCACCACCATTAACATTGACGAATACATCAAATTTTTCTAAATTATCAGTTATCTCAAGTGGTGACTTTGCAGTTACTTTTAAAGTATCAAATGCAAAATAGTCATCAATATCTTTATTATTTATAGTGATCTTCCCATTGCCGGGTAGTAGTCTAACTCTGGCAACTGAAGTCTTTCTTCTTCCGGTTCCAATAAATTGTGCCATATCCAGATTCCTCCTTATTAAAATTCGTATACTTCAGGCTTTTGCGCTTCATGCATATGCTCTTCTCCCGCATATACCTTTAGCTTTCTATACATCTGTCTGCCTAGTCTATTATGTGGAAGCATGCCTTTAACGGCAAGTTCTATCGCTTTCTCAGGTTTTGTATCCAATAGTCTATCATATCTGATAGCTTTTCTTCCACCAGAGTATCCGGTATGGTATACATACTCTTTCTGCTGTAATTTATTACCAGTTAATTTGATCTTTTCAGCATTAATTACAATTACATAATCACCTGTGTCGACATTTGGTGAGTAAATTGGCTTGTGCTTACCTCTCAATAATCTTGCAACTTCAGTAGCAAGCCTTCCAAGCACTTTGTCTTTTGCATCAATGACATACCAATTACGGTTTATGTCTTTTTGCTTTACAACATAAGTTTTCATTTTATTTCCCTCCTATACTTTTCTTACAAGTTCAACTTCACGGCCATTTAGACTCCGCTTATCGCCGCAAAAGCGGTTTTTGTAGATCCGAGATTTTTATTCCGCCATTCCCCGGCCTCTAGGCGGTCAAGGTCTCACTCGCTTGAAAAGCATAAAAGATCTTTTCAAATACTAATGAACCTTAAATTATCTCTTCCGAGATCCTATACTATTATATATTAAACACAGAAAAAATCAAGGTTTTTTTGAACTTTATCAGTATCTGACTTCCATCAGATAGAGGCCTCTGCCTCCCAAAGTCGGCCCTGCTAAATTTCTATCTCCCGTGTTAAATATCTCGATTATATTTTCTGCAGGCATTTTACCTCTACCTATCTCCACTAGAGTTCCTGCAATTATCCTGACTTGATTTCTCAAAAAACTCATGGCTTCAATTTCGATCTCTATCAATTTACCTCTTTTATTAATCGATATTTCATCAACCGTTCTGATAGGATTGGTATTTTCCTCCAGAACTGCTGAGAAACCGCTAAAGTCATGTTCTCCAATTAATAATGGAGCTGCTGAAATCATCTTATCTATATCTATAGAATAATTTATTTCCTCATAAATATTTCTGTATATGGGATGTAAATCTTCGCCATTATATATCTTGTAAATATATCTTTTTGACTTTGCATCAAATCTTGCGTGAAAATCATATTCGACTTCACGAGAGTCAACTATTTTAATATCATTTGGCAAATGCATTTTAAGCCAATAATGAATCTTATCAGGTCTTATATTTGTGCTCGTCCTAAAATTAGCAACCTGCCCATATGCGTGAACACCTTTATCAGTCCTTCCCGAACCGATAAGATTTACATCTTCACCCGTCACTGCTTTTATAGCTTCAACGATTTTCTGCTGTATGGTCACGGCATTATCTTGAATTTGCCAACCCGAATAAGCACTTCCATCATATTGAATTATAATTTTGATATTTTTCATATTTTAAAATCGAATACTATACCGGAGACGACTATGGCCGCCAAGAATATAAATGATACTGCAAGCGCTATATGGTCTCTGGTTTCTATCTTGAGTTCGTTTAATCTCGTCCTTCCCTCTCCACCTCGATAACATCTGGCCTCCATAGCTGTAGCGAGTTCATCAGCTCTCCTCAGAGAATTTATAAATAGAGGAACTAGTAATGGAACAAGATTCTTAGCTCGATTAATTAGATTCCCAGATTCAAAGTCTGCTCCTCTAGCCTTTTGAGCTTTCATTATTTTATCCGATTCCTCTATAAGTGTCGGTATAAATCTAAGCGCAATAGTCATCATCATTGCAAGTTCATGCGCCGGAAATCCAAATCTCGATAGAGGTTTAAAAATTGATTCCAAGCCATCTGTTAGCTCTATGGGCGATGTAGTCAAAGTTAGCATAGATGTTCCTATAACTAATAAAATCAGACGTATAGCCATAAATGAAGCTCTTAGGAGACCTTCATCGGTCAGATTGAATATCCAAAATTTAAATATGGTTTCACCCGGCGTGACGAGCGCATTTATTAGAAATGTCAGTATTATGATAAATCTCAATGGCTTTATGCCCTTTATAATATATTTAGGCGATATCTTAGCCAGCATCGTCACAATAAATAAGCCGATGGCTACGGGAATGAAAAGATATATGCTCGGAATTGTAAAAACTGCGATCATGAAAAGAAAAATTATCGAGATTTTAATCCTTGGATCTATCTTGTGGATTATACTGCCCGTCGGGAGATATTGACCGATTGTCATGTCTTTAAACATCTTTTTTACCTCCCAATAATTTATCTATCTCATCAAATGCCTCTTGCACAGTCAAGATATTATCATTTAATGATTTGTATTTTTTTGAAATTCTCTTCATAAATTCAGTAATCTGAGGCACTCCCAATCCGATTTGAGACAATTCCATATCTTTATCGAAAATTTCCTGTGGTGAACCATCCATTACTATCTCGCCATTATCCATGACCAAAATCCTATTGGCCAATTTTGCAATATCTTCCATACTATGTGAAACGAGAACTATACAAATTCCAACCTCATCATGTAGATGAGTTAGATAGTCTAAGATTTCATCTCTCCCCTTGGGATCAAGCCCTGCAGTCGGCTCATCCAGAATCAGTATTCTAGGATGCATTGCAAGTACTCCTGCAATTGCAACCCTCCTCTTCTGCCCTCCAGATAGCTCAAAAGGCGACTTGTCTTTCATCTTTTCATAATCTAGCCCTACTAGATTCATAGCATCAATAACTCTATCCTCTATATCAGCTTCTGAAAGACCCATATTGATAGGTCCATAAGCTATATCTTTGTAAATAGTTTCTTCAAATAGCTGATGTTCCGGATATTGAAAAACCAAACCTACCTTCTGTCTCACTTCTTTAAGATCGGCCCCTTTAGCATTTATATCTTTATCACCTACCAAAACCTGTCCCCTGCTAGGTTTATAAAGACCGTTCAAATGCTGTACGAGGGTAGATTTGCCACTGCCGGTATGGCCTATAAGGCCAATGAAATCCTTCTGATTTATAATTAAGTTGATATCTTTTAATGCATATACTTCGAATGGCTTTCCCTTATTGTATATATAATCCACATTTCTGAGTTCTATTTTCATATCAAACCTACCAATTCATCGACTGTAAGTATATCCGCTGGGATATCATAGCCATTTTGATTTAATAGAAATGCCAATTCAGTAACTTGAGGTACATCTAATCCAAGTTTTTTCATAAGATCGACCCTTGCAAATACTTCCCTCGGACTTCCGTCTAATGCAATTTCTCCATCATTGACTACGATAACTCTATCGGCTTCAACAGCTTCCTGCATATAATGGGTAATATTAATTATCGTCTTATCATCTTCTTTATTTAATCTCTTGATAGTAGATAGTATCTCATCTCTACCCTTGGGATCCAGCATAGCCGTCGGCTCGTCGAGAACTATACAATCCGGATGCATTGCCAATATTCCGGCTATTGTCACTCTCTGTTTCTGTCCTCCTGACAATAAAGAAGGTGAATGTTTTTTATAGTCCTGCATCTCGACTATCTCAAGTGCCCTGTCGACCCTTTCTCTCAATTCAGGCATAGGAATTCCCAGATTTTCAGGGCCGAATGCGACATCCTCTTCTACTATTGTCGCTACGAGCTGATTGTCAGGGTTTTGAAATACCATGCCACATGTCTTCCTTATATCCCAAAGTTTGGATTCGTCCTTGGTATTCATACCATTTATGAGAACATCTCCACTTTGAGGGATTATGAGGGCATTTAATAGTTTTGCAAGTGTTGACTTTCCACTTCCATTATGGCCCAATATTGCGATATACTCTCCCCTTTTTATACTTAGATTGATATCTTTTAAAGCCAATACATATTCATCTTCATCTGTTCTATATTTATATACGACATCTTTTATATCGATAATATTTTCATTTTTTTCCAAATTACTCACTTCCTTATCTCATATTAGATAGGACTTTTTGTATATACCTATATATATAGGTATATACAAAAAGGGCGGAAATTCCGCCCGCAATGCTATACTAATTCAAGAATAGCCATTTCGCTTCCATCACCTCTACGAGGTCCAAGCTTTAATATTCTTGTATAACCACCGTTTCTATCACTATATTTTGGGGCGATTTCACTGAATAATTTATCTACAACTTCATCCTTATAGATATAAGCTATAGCGCGTCTTCTTGAGTGAAGATCGCCTTTTTTACCCAATGTAATCATCTTTTCAGCCATGCGTCTTGTTTCTTTAGCTCTGGTGACAGTAGTTTCAATTCTTCCATTTTCTAAAAGAGATTGAACCTGATTTCTAAGCATTGCATTTCTATGATCGCTCCTTCTACCGAGCTTTCTAAGCTTTGCCACTATGTCTCCTCCTTCCAATAAAGAGTATATATTTAGACAGTTTATTCTTCATCTTTGAAGCCCAGTCCGAACTCTTCAAGCTTACCCTTAACTTCCGCTAAAGATTTCTTTCCGAAATTCTTGATATTACTCATCTCAGCTTGTGTCTTTTCAACTATATCTCCAACCGTATGAATACCCGCTCTCTTGAGGCAATTAAAACTTCTCAATGACAGGTCTAAATCTTCGATATTTGTATTAAGCTGTTTTGTAAAATCTACTTCTTCTGTCTCCTCTTCCTCTTCTTCCTTTAATGGATGATCGGGAAGTTCTGTGAATAAGCTAAGATAATCTATAAGTATGCTGGCGCCTTTTGCAGTTACTTCCTGCGCATTCATAGTGCCATTAGTCCATACTTCCAGTATCAGCCTATCATAGTCGATTACCTGACCTACTCTACAGTTTTCAACAGAGAAGTTGACTTTTTCAACGGGCGTAAAAGAAGCATCGATCGGAATTGTACCTATGGGATCTTCTTCACTCTTATGCTGTTCAGATATACTATAACCCTTACCTTGAACCACTTCAAGCTCCATATAAATCCTACCCTCTTCGCTGAGAGTCGCTATATGGTGATCCTTATTTACAATTTCGACATCTGCATCTTCCATTATATCTCCGGCCGTCACTGTCTTTGGACCTTGTATGTCTAAAGTCAAATTGACCGGACCTTTTGCATGCATTTTAAGTGCAATGCCTTTTATATTTAATATTATCTCCGATACATCCTCAATGACACCTGGAATCGTGGAAAATTCATGTAGTACATCTTGGATCATAATCTTTGAGATTGCAGCTCCGGGAAGAGTCGATAATAAGACTCTCCTTAAGCTATTTCCCAAAGTAGTTCCATAGCCACGATCAAGTGGTGACACTGCAAATTTTGCATAATTTTCTTCTTCTTTAAGCTCTAAAATCTCTATTTTAGTATTTAGTGATTCTGGCATAAACCATGACCCTCCTTTAAGTTAGGTATAGCTCGAGGGTAACCGATAAAGAGTTTCCGATATTTAACTCAAGGATCCTTAAATCGAATTGTCGGTTCGGCTACAATTCCCTTCATGTCATCTCATTATTTATAATGAGTTATACACCGTATTTCCGAAAGTGAAAGATCGATTAAATTTCCAATAATAAAGTCAAATCTTCGGAAATTATACTCTCCTTCTCTTTGGAGGTCTACATCCATTATGCGGTATTGGAGTAACGTCTTTAATCATATTTATCTCAAGTCCGGAAGCCTGTAGAGATCTTATAGCTGCTTCTCTTCCAGATCCCGGCCCTTTAACATAAACCTCTACGCTCTTCAATCCATGCTCCATCGCTTTTTTAGCAGCTTCTTGAGCAGCTTCCTGAGCGGCATAAGGAGTGGACTTTCTAGAACCTCTAAATCCTAATTGTCCGGCACTAGCCCATGATATGACATTTCCATTCATATCAGATAGGGTAACCATAGTATTGTTGAAAGTAGAAACGATGTGGGCCTGTCCTCTTTCAATATTCTTACGTTCTCTTCTTCTTACACGAGTTTGTTTTTTAACTGCCAATCTTTTCTACCTCCTTTACTTATTCTTAGTAGCCAGTCTCTTTGGACCTTTTCTAGTTCTGGCATTATTTTTAGTATTTTGCCCTCTGACGGGAAGTCCTCTTTTATGTCTCATTCCCCTATAGCAATTTATCTCTCTTAATCTCTTTATACTCATGGAAACCTCACGTCTAAGGTCCCCTTCTATTTGATAATGATCAAGTTGATCTCTAATGGCTTGTAATTCGGCTTCGGTAAGATCTTTAACTCTAGTATTCGGATCAACTCCGGCATCTTTTAAGATCTTATTAGATCTCGATCTTCCTATTCCATATATATATGTCAAACCTATCTCGGCTCTTTTCTCCCTCGGTAGGTCAACTCCTGCTAATCTAGCCAATTTTACACCTCCAAATCTTAACCTTGTTTTTGTTTATGTCTTGGATTGCTGCAAATCACCATAACTCTTCCCTTACGTCTAATGATTTTGCATTTTTCACATATTTTTTTAACTGATGGTTTTACCTTCATTAATATCCTCCTAGCTACTTGTTCCTCCAGGTAATTCTGCCCTTGGTGAGATCATAAGGCGATAGCTCAACCACTACCTTATCTCCCGGCAATATTCTGATATAGTTCATCCTCAATTTACCTGAAATATGAGCAATAATTTCATGGCCATTATCTAATCTAACTTTGAAGATAGTGTTGGGAAGTGCGTCAACAACTACGCCTTCTACTTCAATTACGTCCTTTTTGGACATTTACAAACCTCCTTTTATACATCTTTAGTATTATAAGGTCTCAAGCATTCACGTATCATAGCATTATTCATGCTTGCAGGTATCGAATCATCTACGATATTTTTAATTATATCTTTGTAGACCATTAAATGTTTAATTTTCTTTAGCTTCGGTCTTTCTACTCCTCTAAGCTTTCCGTCAACTATTAACACCATTTTGTCGTCTACAATTTTATATACAAGAAAAATCCTTCCTTTGTCCCTTCCGGACTTAGACTTGACAACTTGGCCAACTGTCATATCTGTAGTTAGCTCCATAATCTAACCACTCCTGACTCTGAAACGGGGTTATTTGCTCTCATTAAGAGCATCTAATATTTCTTGAGAGAGCTCGTCAATGGGTTTTGTACCATCAAATGTTAAGATAAGCCCTTCTTTGGTGTAATAGTTTATCAATGGTTGAGTTTGATTTTCATAGACCTTGATTCTATTTAGGACTGTTTCTTCTTTATCATCATCTCTTTGGATGACTTCAGAATCACATGAATCGCATTTTCCATCAACTTTAGGTGGATTACCAGCTACATGATAGGTGGCTCCACAACTCTTACAAACTCTTCTTCCAGCTAATCTCTTGACGAGGATATCAGTGTCTACATCAATATTTACAACCTTGTCAAGTTCGAGACCTCTTTCGATAAGTCCGGCCTTTAAAGCTTCAGCTTGAGGTATGGTTCGTGGAAAACCATCTAAAAGAAATCCACATTTACAATCTTCCTGATCGAGTCTATCCCATACAACTCTTGTAGTAAGCTCATCCGGCACGAGTTTTCCTTCATTCAAATAACTTTTAACTTCTTTCCCAAGTTCCGTTTCATTTTTTATATTTGCTCTGAATATATCTCCAGTAGAGATATGCGGAATATTTAAACTATCTATAAGATTAGCTGCCTGAGTACCTTTGCCAGCTCCCGGTGGTCCAAGTAAAATCAGTCTCATTACTTCATCTCCTCAATCTATTTGTTCAAAAATCCCTTGTAATGTCTCATTAATAACATTGATTCCATTTGTTTGAATGTCTCAAGTACAACTCCGACTACGATTATAATTGCAGTTCCGCCAAGACCGATTCTAAGTTTAAATATCATCGATAATAATGTCGGCATTATCCATAGAATTGCAAGTGCTATCGCACCGACAAATGTGATTCTATTTGATATTCTGCTCATATACTCGCTCGTAGGTCTTCCAGGTCTTATTCCCGGAATAAATCCACCTTGCTGCTGTAGATTCTTAGAGTACTCGACTGTATTAAATTGGATAGCAGTGTAGAAAAACGCAAACAAGATTATAAGTATAACACCTAATATACTCATTATATACACACCGGGATATCCACCCAGTGATAAGTACTTATCTGAAAACGCTCCAAATTTTCCGCCTACGAGCATACCAATGGTTTGAGGTACAGCTAGTAGTGATGAAGCGAAGATAACAGGCATTACTCCACCCATATTTACCTTAATTGGAATATGAGTAGCTTGTCCGCCATACATCTTTCTTCCAACAACTCTTTTTGCATATTGAACATTAATTCTTCTTTCACCTTCAGCTATTAAAACTACTCCTGCAACTATCAAAAATGCGATAATTACCATTAGGATAGCTTTTACTGGGTGAATTTGACCTGCCATGACTCCTCTTATCCATGCATAAACAGAGTGTGGCAATCTTGATATGATTCCGACAAAAATCAGAATTGAAATTCCATTTCCGATTCCTTTTTCAGTTATTAAATCACCGAGCCATACTAGGAACATCGTTCCAGCAATTAGTACGATGATTATAGATGCTTGCTCTAAAAAGCCCTTTGCAACTATTGCATAAGCAAATAATTTCTTTGCTATACCTAGTGCTTGAAAAGCTCCAAGTATAACAGCACCGATCTTTGTATACTGCTGTATCTTTTTCTGACCGGCTTCTCCCTCTTTAGATAATTCTTCTAATCTCGGGATTGCTACTGTCAATAATTGTAATATAATCGAAGCTGTTATATATGGGTAGATACTCATCGCAAAGACAGTAAATTGTCCTAAAGCTCCACCCGTTAACAGGTTCATAAATGATAATAGACTGCCTTCCCCTTGTTGGAAAATCTGAGCAAGAGCTTCTCTATTTACAAATGGTACCGGTATGGTATTACCGAGTCTAAAGATGACCAACATCAACATAGTAAAGATCAGTTTCTTTCTGATTTCCTTTACTTTCCAGGCATTTCTCAATGTCTGTAGCATGTTAAATCACCTCAGCCTTTCCCCCTGCAGCACTGATTTTTTCCTCTGCACCTTTAGTAAATTTGTGAGCCTTGACAGTAAGTTTTTTAGTAATCTCACCATCTCCCATTATCTTTACGCCGTCTTTCATCTTATTGGCCTTGATAAGTCCTGACTCTATTAACAATTCAGGAGTAACTTCAGTACCTTCATCAAATCTATCTAAATCTTTTACATTTACATATTCATATTCTTTGGAGAATGGGTTCTTAAATCCTCTCTTAGGCAATCTCCTGAAAAGAGGCATCTGTCCACCTTCAAAACCGGGTCTTACTCCACCGCCACTACGGGAGTTTTGGCCATCATGACCTCTTCCTGCTTGAGTTCCCCAGCCTGATCCATGACCACGACCTACTCTTCTTTTCTTTTTAACTTCTCCACCTTTTGCAGGTTTCAAATCGTGTAATTTCAAGCTTACACCTCCTAACTAGATTTCCTCAACTTCCAACATAAATTTGACAGTTTCGATCATGCCTCTAATTTGAGGATTGTCTTTTTTCTCGACAACTTGACCGATTTTTTTTAAGCCAAGTGCTTCAACCGTCTTTCTATGCTTTTCTAATCTACCAATATTACTTTTAACAAGTTTTATTCTTAGCATTTAACTAAAGCCTCCTATCCGAGTATTTCTTCTACTGATTTTCCTCTAAGTCTGGCTACGTCTTCTGCTCTTTTAAGGTTTTTGAATCCCTCTATAGTAGCATTAACTATATTTCTAGGATTTGCAGTACCAAGCGACTTTGAACGAACATCTTTAATTCCTGCAAGTTCACAAACCGCACGAACAGGTCCGCCCGCGATAACTCCGGTACCTTCAGCTGCCGGCTTAAGTAAAACTCTACCAGCGCCAAAAACTCCGAGAATTTCATGAGGAATCGTAGTATTAACTATCGGCACAGTTATCATTTTCTTTTTCGCATCTTGTATGCCTTTTCTAATAGCTTCAGGTACTTCCTGAGCTTTTCCGGTTCCAACTCCTACTCTGCCTTTACCGTCTCCGACAACCACAAGTGCACTGAATCTGAAATTTCTTCCGCCTCTAACGACCTTGGTAACACGACCTATATGCACAACCCTCTCTTCGAGTTCTTGGCTGTCTCTATGTCTATTGTCTCTATCCAAAATTCTACCTCCCTAAACTAAAATTTAAGTCCGGCTTCTCTGGCACCATCGGCAAGTTCTTTAACTTTTCCATGATACCTATAACCGCTTCTGTCGAAAACTACATCTGTAATGCCCTTATCCTGAGCTCTTTTACCGATCAATTCTCCAACTTTCTTAGCCGTCTCTTTATTTGCATTCGCCTTCTCTTCAGACCTTAATTCTTTATCAAGGGTGGAAGCTTGGACTAATGTCGTACCTGTAGTATCGTCTACCAATTGAGCATATATATTTGTATTACTCTTATATATGGTCAGTCTCGGTCTGTCAGGAGTTCCGCTTAGTTTCTTTCTTACTCTTGCATGTCTTGCTCTTCTGTTTTTTTGTTTATCTACTGGTTTTAACATCTATGCTCACTCCTTTCTACTTACCGGTCTTGCCGACTTTTCTTCTGATATATTCGCCTTCATACCTTATACCTTTTCCTTTATAAGGTTCAGGTCTCCTATAATCTCTTATATTAGCAGCATAGTTTCCGACTCTTTGTTTATCAATACCTCTAACTATGATCTGATTTGGACCTGGAACTTCCACTTCTATTCCCTCCGGATCTTCAAGCTCAATCGGATGAGAAAAACCTAAATTAAGTGTAAGTTTTTTCCCTGCTTTTGCAGCTCTATAACCAGTACCTTCGATTTGTAGGGTTTTCTGGAATCCATTTGTAACCCCTTCAATCATATTTGCAATAAGCGTTCTAGATAGACCATGTAAAGATTTATATTTCTTTGATTCTGAAGGTCTTTCAAGCGTTATTTCACCTTCATTTATATTAATTTTAATTCCATTATCAATTTTCTGTGATAGATTTCCCTTAGGTCCTTTTACTTCGACTAAATTATTATCGACTTTGATATCAACGCCCTGAGGGATTTCTATTGGCTTTAAGCCTATTCTTGACATATTATTTCCTCCTTGTCATAGCTTACTGAAGCCTAAGCTCCACGAGTGTAATCTTACCAGATATAGCAGATTACCTCTCCACCAACTCCTTCTGCTCTTGCTACTCTATCAGTAACAATACCCTTAGACGTAGAAATTACAGCGATGCCAAGACCTCCAAGAACTCTTGGAACTTCTTTATTTTTTACATAAACTCTAAGTCCCGGTCTTGAAATTCTCTTGATACCGGAGATAACTTTCTCATCATTCGGTCCATATTTAAGGTCTACTGTAATAGTTCCTTGTACATCATCTTCA
Source organism: Tissierellia bacterium (assembly GCA_030537815.1). Lineage (GTDB taxonomy): Bacteria > Bacillota > Clostridia > Tissierellales > Peptoniphilaceae > Microaceticoccus. The sequence continues at coordinate 15,144 of JAUNVF010000016.1, forward strand.
GTAACATTGTATCCATTTATATAACCCTCGTCTAGAAGTATCTGAGCGAGGTCCTTTTTCACTTTTGAAGCAGGGATCTCAACAGAAGCATGCTTTGCATTATTCCCGTTTCTAATTCTCGTAAGCATATCCGCGATAGGATCTGTTGTCATTGTATTACCTCCTCTCGATATTACCAGCTGGCTTTTTTAACTCCAGGGATTTCGCCTCTGTAGGCAAGTTCTCTAAAACATATACGGCAAATTCCATATTTTCTTAAATAAGCATGAGGTCTACCGCATAATTTGCATCTAGAATACTCTCTAGTGCTAAATTTAGCAGGTCTCTTTTGCTTTGCAATCATTGATTTTTTTGCCAAGATAAATCCTCCTTATTTCTTAAACGGCATTCCCATTAATTCTAAGAAAGCCTTGGCTTCCTCGTCTGTTTTCGCTGTTGTCACTATAATTATATCCATTCCCCTGATCTCGTCGATTTGATCGTATACAATTTCCGGGAAAATAAGTTGTTCTTTTATTCCAAGTGCGTAATTTCCCCTACCATCAAATGATGTCGGGCTTATACCTCTGAAGTCTCTTACACGAGGAAGTGATACGCTCACAAGCTTGTCAAAGAAATCATACATCTTGCTTCCTCTAAGAGTAGTTTTAGCTCCGACGCTCATTCCTTCTCTTAGTTTGAAATTCGCTATAGATTTCTTAGCTTTAGTTACAACAGGTCTTTGTCCTGTAATTATCTTTATTTCTTCAACTGCATTTTCAAGAGCCTTTGGATTGTCTTTAGCGACACCAACGCCCATATTTACTACTATTTTATTTAATTTAGGTACTTCCATGACATTCTTATATTCAAATTTCTCCATAAGTGCCGGGATTACCTCATTAATATACTTTTCCTTTAATCTGGAAGTCATTCATCGTACCCCCTTTACTTATCGAATTCGCCACTGCATTTTGCGCAGACTCTTACTTTTTTCCCATTGTCCAATATCTTTTTACCGGATCTTCTTCCTGCACCGCAACTTGAGCAGTATAGCATCACATTTGATGAATCAATACCACCTTCAGACTTTACAATGCCACCCGGATTTCTTGGCCCTCTGGGTTTATCATGTCTGGTTTGTATATTAGCTCCTTCTACAATAACCTTGTTTGTCTTTGGAAAAACTTTTAAAACCTTGCCTTGATGGCCCTTACTTTTTCCAGCAACTACAACAACGGTATCACCGGTTTTTATATGCATCATTAAGCCTCCTAACTAAAGCACTTCCGGAGCCAGAGAAATTATCTTCATGAAATTTCCTGCTCTCAGCTCTCTGGTCACGGGTCCGAAAATTCTGGTCCCTACCGGATTTTTATCATCTTTTATTATAACAGCGGCATTATCGTCAAACTTAATATATGAACCGTCATTTCTCTTGACACCATCTTTTGTCCTAACTATAACGGCCTTAACTATTTCGCTTTTCTTAACAACCCCGCCGGGTGCTGCTGCTTTAACCGAGCAGACGACAATATCGCCTATTCTAGCATATTTTTTATTTGTACCGCCTAAAACTCTTATTACCAGAAGTTCTTTAGCGCCTGAATTGTCAGCAACTCTCATGCGACTCTCAGTTTGTATCATAATAAGCCTCCCTTCCGGCCTGAATTATTTAGCCTTTTCTATTATATCGACAAGTCTCCATCTCTTATGCTTAGAAAGAGGTCTCGTCTCCATTATTCTTACCTTATCTCCAATTCCACATTCATTATTCTCATCATGCGCTTTAAATTTATTAGTCCTTTTAATTTGCTTCTTATAAAGAGGATGAGTCACAAATGTAGAAATCTCAACTACTATTGTCTTATCCATCTTATCGGAAACGACTGTTCCTATTCTCGTTTTACGACTATTTCTTTCCATTTAGATTAGGCCTCCTTCCCGATTTTTAGTTCACGTTCTCTCACAATAGTTTTAACTCTTGCAATATCTTTTTTGATGCCCTTTATAAGCATAGGATTATCTAATTGACCGGTCGCATGTTGAAAACGCAGGTTAAATAGCTCAACCTTCAGGTCATTTAATTTAGCATTTAAATCACTGTCATTTAATTTCCTGATTTCAGCAGTTTTCATTAAGCTTCACCATCCTTCTCGGTAGCATCTTCTCTCGCTACAAACTTGGTTTTGATAGGAAGTTTGTGAGCTGCAAGTCTCATAGCTTCTCTCGCTATCTCCTCGTCAACTCCACCCATCTCAAATAATACTCTACCAGGTTTAACGACTGCTACCCAATACTCGGGAGCTCCTTTACCGGAACCCATTCTAACTTCAGCAGGTTTTTTAGAAACCGGCTTATCTGGAAATACTTTAATCCAAATATTTCCACCTCTTTTTATATATCTAGTCATGGCACGTCTTGCTGCCTCTATTTGATTCGCTGTCATCCAGCAGGGTTCAAGTGCCTGTAGCCCATACTCACCATAGGTAATTGAATTACCCTTGTGAGCAAGACCGGTCATTCTACCCCTGTGAACTCTACGATACTTTACTCTTTTAGGTATCAACATAGCTGTTTCTCCTTCCTATGTCTAATTATTTTTAGCTGAAAAAGAACCGTCTTTTCTTCCGGAATCTCTTTTATTAAATCTCTTGCCGGAATCTGCTCGGCCTCTCTTATTATCTCTACCTCTTCTATTTGGCTTTCTTCCTTTTTTAGGAGCGACTTCTTCTACAGCTTTCATTCCAGGAAGAACTTCTCCCTTGTAAAGCCATACCTTTACGCCGATCTTTCCATAAGTAGTGTCCGCCTCAGCAAAACCGTAATCAATGTCTGCTCTTAGAGTTTGTAGAGGAATAGTTCCCTCGCTATAACCTTCAGTTCTAGCCATATCAGCTCCTCCGACCCTACCGGAAACCTGAGTTTTAATACCCTTAACTCCGGCTCTCATCGATCTTTGGATTGCCTGCTTCATAGCTCTTCTGAAAGATATACGTCTTTCAAGTTGTCCAGCTATATTTTCAGCTACCAATTGAGCATTAGCGTCTTGATTTTTTATCTCTTCAATATTAACTATTACTGATTTTCCGGTTAATTTTTCTAGCTTCTTTCTTAAAGCCTCAACACCAGCTCCGCCTTTACCTATAACCATTCCAGGCTTTGCAGTGAATATAGTGACCTTTATTCTCTTTGAAGCTCTCTCTATTTCAATTCTGGAAACTCCTGCTAATTGCGTTTCCTTTTTAATTAATTCTCTAACTTTATAATCTTCAACTAATAAATCCCCAAAATCTGCTTTATCGGCAAACCATCTGGAATCCCAGTCTTTAATTATGCCGACTCTTAAACCGTGAGGATGTACTTTTTGACCCATTATTTCTCCTCCTGTTCAATCTCTTTGACAACTACACCTATATGACTATTTCTCTTCAAGATCGGATATGCAGCCCCTTTAGCTTTAGGTCTCCATCTCTTCATAACAGGTGCATTATTAGCATACGCTTTTTCCACGTATAGGGATTCTCTATCTAAATTGAAATTATGTTCTGCATTTGCGATTGCTGAATTTAATACCTTTTCCAGTAGTCTTGCGCCTTTTTTAGGTGTAAACCTAAGGATAGCCAGCGCTTCATCTACTTGTTTGCCTCTAATTTCCTTACATATGAAATTTACTTTCAGAGGTGATATTCTCAAATATTTAGCTTCTGCTCTTGCTTCATTCGCCATTATGAACTACCTCCTTATTTAACTTTAGATGCTTTCTCGCTCTTACCGGCATGCCCCTTATAAGTTCTCGTAGGTACAAACTCACCAAGCTTATGTCCGACCATATCTTCTGTGATATAGATCGGAAGATGCTTTCTTCCGTCATGAACGGCTATCGTATGTCCGACAAATTCCGGGAATATAGTAGAACGACGTGACCAGGTCTTTATAACCTTCTTGTCATTTTTTTCGTTTAGTGCTTCAACCTTTTTCATTAAGTGATCATCACAAAAAGGTCCTTTTTTTATAGATCTACCCATCAGTTCCTCCTTGCTTTATTTAGGTCTTCTTCTGACTATATAAGCGTCAGATTTCTTATTTTTCTTTCTCGTCTTAAGTCCAAGTGATGGTTTACCCCATGGAGTTGAAGGAGAAGGTCTACCAATAGGTGCTCTACCCTCACCACCACCATGTGGATGGTCTACCGGGTTCATCGCAGATCCTCTTACATGAGGTCTCTTACCTAGATGTCTATTTCTTCCGGCCTTACCGATAGTAACCAGCTCATGAGAAATATTTCCAACTTGGCCAACTGTAGCTCTGCACTCAAGGTGAATAAGTCTAAATTCTCCTGAAGGCATTCTGAGTTGAGCAAATCTTCCTTCTTTAGCCATGATTTGAGCTTCAGCGCCCGCAGTTCTGGCTATTTGTCCACCTTTTCCAGGCTTCATCTCTATATTATGAACCGTCGTACCTACAGGGATATTAGCAAGCGGAAGAGCATTGCCCACTACTATATCTGCTTCAGGACCCGATTCAATCATGCTGCCGACTTTTAATCCATTAGGAGCGAGAATATATCTCTTCTCACCGTCGACATAATGAATAAGTGCAATATTAGCAGTTCTATTTGGATCATACTCAATAGATGCAACCTTTCCAGGTATACCGTCCTTATTCCTCTTAAAATCTATTATTCTATATCTTCTCTTGGCACCGCCACCTCTAAATCTAACTGTGGTTCTTCCGTATGAATTTCTTCCTCCGGAATTATCCAAGCTGGTGGTAAGTGACTTTTCCGGCTTCGTCTTTGTAATTTCTTCTCTGAAATTAATAACACTCATCGAACGAAGTCCAGGAGAAGTTGCTTTATATTTTCTTATCGACATTTTAAGTTCCTCCTCTTACATTCCTTCAAAGAACTCAATAGTCTTTGAATCTTCAGTCAGAGTCACGATGGCTTTTTTCCAATTTGGTCTTCTGCCACTGTGCACGCCTTGTCTTTTCATCTTACCCTTCATATTCATAGTGTTTACTTTTTTTACCTTTACACCGAAGATGGATTCAACAGCTTTTTTAACCTCAGTCTTATTAGCATTTCTGGCAACTTCAAAAGTGTATTTTCCGTCTGCCATGTCATCCATTGATCTCTCCGTTATAAGCGGTCTAATTATAATATCATGTGGTGTCATTATGCATACACCTCCTCGACTACTTTTACAGCGTCTTTTGTTATAACCATTACATCATGATTTATTATGTCATATACATTCATATTATCAGCAACAGCTGTGATCACATTAGGAATATTTCTAAATGATCTGTATACATTATTATCCTGTCCATTTGTTACTATTATAGCTTTTTTATCTACTCCTAATTTTTTTAGAACTTCAATTGCAGCTTTTGTGCTGATTGAATCTAAGCTTAAATCTTCAATTACGATCATCTCTTCTTCTTGAACTTTAGAAGTAAGAACTGATTTAAGCGCAAGTCTTTTGACTTTTTTAGGAATTGAGTAACTATAATCTCTCGGCTTAGGTGCGAAAACAACTCCCCCACCTCTCCATTGTGGAGATCTTATACTACCTTGTCTTGCACGTCCGGTTCCCTTTTGTCTCCAAGGCTTTCTACCTCCACCTCTAACCTCTGCTCTGGTCTTGGTGGATTGAGTTCCTTGTCTTTGGTTAGCCAGGTAGTTTTTAACAGCTTCATAAACGGCATGTTCGCAAATTTCCACTCCGAAAACAGCATCGTTAAGCTCGATATCCCCAACGGTCTCACCGGCAATATTTAAAACATTAACCTTAGTCATGTCTATCCTCCTTCTAATTACTTATTGGACTTGACAGTCTCTTTGATAGTCACAAGTCCACCTTTTGGTCCTGGAATGGCACCTTTAAGGAGAATCAGATTTTTTTCAGCATCTACTCTTACTACAGATAGATTTTGCACTGTGACTCTCTCATGGCCCATCTTGCCGGCACCCTTACGTCCTTTAAGAACTTTTCCCGGGTAAGTACCTGCACTTCTGGCTCCGCCGACTCTATGTGACTTAGAACCATGTGATTCAGGTCCACGTCCATAATTATGTCTCTTGATAGGTCCTTGAGTTCCCTTTCCCTTGGAAGTTCCAACTACATCGACCCTATCATCTTCACTGAATATATCTACTTTAATCTCATCACCCGGATTATATTCAGTAGACTCATCGACTCTAAACTCTCTTAAATACTTCTTATAACCGACATTCACCTTATTGAAATGTCCTCTCAGAGGTTGAGTTACATGTTTTTCTTTTCTGTCAACATACCCAACTTGAATTGAATTATATCCATCATTTTCAACGGTTTTAACTTGAGTTACGATCATAGGACCTGCCTCAACCACCGTTACCGGAACCACACTTCCATCTTCAAGAAATATCTGTGTCATTCCGACTTTTTTTCCTAAAATTCCTTTCAAAATTACACCTCCATTACTTACAGCGGATTGCCATCGCAATCGTACTAAGACCTACTATAACTTTATCTCGATGTCGACACCGGCTGGTAGGTTCAGCTTTTTAAGAGCATCCAATGTCTTTGGATTAGGATTGATTATATCAATTAATCTCTTATGAGTTCTCTGCTCAAACTGCTCTCTACTGTCCTTATACTTATGAACCGCTCTTAAAATAGTGACGACTTCTTTTTCTGTCGGTAGCGGAATTGGTCCTGAAACCTGTGCGTCAGTTCTCTTGACCGCCTCGACAATTTTTTGGGCTGATTGGTCTATAATCTCATGATCATAAGCTCTCAATCTTATCCTTATCTTCTGTTTTGCCATTTTTTCCCTCCTGTATTCGCATGTGGTCTTCATGCAAAGGAGTCACCGATACACTCTCCCGGGTGTGCCATACCGAGACTTTTAAAAAATGACTTTCGTCATTTGGTGAATCCCTCGCCCGAATTGTATTCGAACATACTCCACAAAAATTCCCCCGCCATTTCCTCTAAATCATGTATTTCTTCAGAAAAAACTGGTCGAGCAACCTCTTGTTTCATCGCAATCTTGCTTAGGCACCCATATATAATACAACAGAAATGCTATAACATCAAGCTTTTCTTGGAGTTTTTTATTTCTATAAATAAAATATTACATTTTTTTAATATTTAGAAGATATCTAAATTCTAAGCATTAAATAGGACTGTTGTTATATTTAAAAATTCTAGTCTTTAATTTATATGCCATTAAATTTCACAAAAAAAGAATTACAATCTTATTCTTTTATTACTGTCTTTTCCATATTTTTAGAAATACCGCTTTTGAAGAATTTAATTCATCTTTAAAATTTATTATACCGATAAAAGTTCAATTATAAACTAAATGTCGAATAAGGACAGCGACAGTTATCGAAAATCTTAAAGCAATAGAGCTCTTAGTTTAAATACTATATAAATTTTAAAAAACAGAAATCAAAACCATTACTATTCCTTGATTGATGATTTTCTTAATTAATTTCTGGCGATTTCGTAATATGATTTGCGTTTTGAATTCAGCGATTATATACTGTTCTCTACCTTATCTTTCAAATTCAATTTTAGTATTAATTTTTCTGCTAAATAGACTTTAAATCTCTAGATTCTTTTGATTTTCTATAGTTTTAAGATTTATATTTTATTAATCGAGACAGATAAAATTATCTGCAATAAATATGCTTTCACAGCTATAATGAATTTTGTAATCTAGCTCTCTGAATCCGAATATCGTAAATTCCAAGATAGTAGAAAGATTTAGTATACCAAATAGAAATATATCTCGAGCTGTTAATCATGACTATATTTTCGTTTAAACGACCATTTTAAAATCGATAGGATTTTAAAGCCAATAAAAGCTATCTTAAAGCCTATCTCTCTTAAATGCTTTTAAATACGAGCTTGCACTTAAAAATATAAGCTATGCAAATACGCACTATATGAGAATTTAATCGATATTATCTAAATAAATCATATAATCCTCGATATATATTGTCGAAAAATTCAACAAGCAAAGTATCAGAACTCAATTTCAAAGCATTTATTGTCATAAAAAAGAAAACATACTGTTTTAATTTCTAATTAATAAAAATCTCTTCAACAAATAAAAAGAGCAACTCTAAAAGAGTCGCTCTTAAATCTAAAATTAAGCTAAAACCTTAGTAACAACTCCGGCTCCAACTGTTCTTCCACCTTCTCTGATCGCAAATCTAAGTCCTTCTTCGATTGCTATCGGTGTAATTAACTCGATGGTGAATTTAGCATTGTCACCAGGCACTACCATTTCTACGCCTTCTTCTAATTCGATATTTCCTGTTACATCTGTAGTTCTGAAATAGAATTGTGGTCTGTATCCTGAGAAGAATGGTGTATGTCTTCCACCCTCATCTTTTGTCAATACATATACTTCAGCTTCGAATTTTGTATGTGGATTGATTGATCCAGGCTTTGCAAGTACTTGTCCTCTTTGGATTTCGTCTCTTTGAACTCCTCTTAGTAGTAAGCCTACATTATCTCCAGCTTCTGCTTGGTCTAAGAGTTTTCTAAACATCTCTACTCCTGTTACGACTACTTGTCTTGCTTTTTCTGCTAATCCAACGATCTCAACTGTATCGCCAACTTTGATCGTTCCTCTCTCTACTCTTCCTGTTGCAACTGTTCCTCTTCCTGTGATTGAGAATACGTCTTCTACAGGCATTAGGAATGGTAAATCTGTTTGTCTTTCAGGTTGTGGGATGAATACGTCGATTTCTTCCATTAGTTTTACGACTTTGTCTCCCCACTCTCCGTCTGGATCTTCTAATGCTTTTAATGCTGATCCTACTACGATTGGCGTGTCGTCTCCTTCATAGTCGTATTCTGATAGTAGATCTCTTACTTCCATTTCAACTAGTTCGATCAATTCAGGATCGTCTACTTGGTCTTCTTTGTTTAAGAATACTGCTATCTTAGGTACTCCTACCTGTCTTGCTAATAGGATATGCTCTCTTGTTTGAGGCATCGGTCCGTCTGCTGCACTTACTACTAGGATTGCTCCGTCCATTTGTGCTGCTCCGGTGATCATATTTTTTACATAGTCGGCGTGACCAGGACAGTCGACATGCGCATAATGTCTATCTGCTGTTTCGTACTCTACGTGTGAAGTTGAGATCGTGATTCCTCTTTCTCTCTCTTCAGGTGCTTTGTCTATATGTGCATAGTCTACGAATTCTCCTGTTCCGAATCTCTTGTTCAATACATAAGTTATTGCTGCTGTCAATGTAGTTTTACCGTGGTCTACGTGACCTATGGTTCCTATATTAACATGCGGTTTGGTTCTTTCAAATTTTTGTTTTGACATTTTATCCTCCTCATTGGGTGTCTATTTATTTTTTACCCGAATTTAGGTATTATATTTAAATCTTATTTATCATTTTCAGAATCGCCAAGCACTTTATCTGCTATGCTTTGCGGTACTTTGTCATAATGGTCGAATTGCATTGAATAAGTAGCTCTACCTTGAGTATTAGATCTCAAATCTGTAGCATAACCGAACATTTCAGACAATGGTATAAATGCATCCAGGATATGAATTCCGTCTTTTGGAGTCATACCTTTTATATTTCCCCTTCTAGAGGAAACATCTCCCATAACATCTCCCAAGTACTCGTCAGGAGTTGTTATCTCAACACTTACATATGGTTCTAGTAGAACCGGTGCAGCTTTTAATACTGCATTTTTAAGACCCATTGATCCGGCAATTTTAAATGCCATCTCGCTCGAGTCAACATCATGGTATGAACCGTCGTAAAGTTCAACTTTTAAGTCAAGTATCGGGAATCCACCTAATGGTCCGCTGTTAACAGCTTCTTCGATACCTGCTTGAACTGAACCTATATACTCTTTAGGAATTGCTCCACCAACTATGCTGTTGATAAATTCAAATCCTTTACCTGGCTCATTCGGCTCGATTCTAAGTTTACAATGTCCGTATTGTCCACGTCCACCTGATTGTCTTACATATTTACCTTCAGCTTCAGCAGCTTTAGATATAGATTCTCTGTAAGAAACTTGAGGACTACCTACATTCGCCTCAACCTTAAACTCTCTTAGAAGTCTATCTACGATTATTTCAAGGTGAAGCTCTCCCATTCCGGCAATTATAGTTTGTCCGGTTTCTTCATTTGTAAATGTTCTAAATGTAGGATCTTCTTCGGCAAGCTTTGCAAGTGCAATGCTCATCTTTTCCTGAGAAGCTTTTGTCTTAGGCTCGATTGCAACTGATATTACAGGCTCTGGGAATTCCATTTTTTCAAGGATAATCGGCTTATCCATATCAGATAATGTGTCTCCCGTTCCAGTATCTTTTAATCCTACCGCTGCAGCTATATCTCCAGCGTATACCTTGTCGACTTCTTCTCTCTTATTAGCATGCATCATAAGGATTCTTCCAAGTCTTTCTCTTTTACCCTTGGTAGTATTCATAACATAACTTCCCGACTCCATTGTACCGGAGTAAACTCTAAAATATGCGAGTTTTCCTACATATGGGTCTGTTACGATTTTAAATGCAAGCGCTGAGAAAGGCTCATCATCTGAGGCATTTCTCTCATCTTCAGATTCATCTGAAGGATTTATTCCCTGAATAGATGGTACATCTAATGGTGAAGGCATAAAATCAATTATGGCATCAAGTAGAGGCTGAACTCCCTTATTTTTGTATGCGGAACCGCATAGCACAGGATTAACCGCTAGGCTAATGGTAGCTTTACGGATAGCTCTTTTTATCTCCTCTTCTGTAAGTTCTTCTCCATCCAGGTATTTCATCATGACTTCGTCGTCGTATTCAGCGACATTGTCTAATAATTGTGATCTGTATTCTTCTGCTAAATCTACTAAATCTTCAGGTATATCAGTTATTTCAATATCTGTTCCCAAATCATTTTTGTAGATAGTAGCTTTCATCGTGATAAGATCTACAACACCTATAAATTTATCTTCAGCTCCGATCGGAATTTCTATAGGAACAGCATTTGCATGTAGCTTTTCCTTTATAGTATCGATCGAATCAAAGTAATTAGCTCCGGTAGCGTCCATTTTGTTTATAAAACAAATTCTAGGTACGCCATATTTATCAGCTTGTCTCCAAACAGTCTCTGATTGTGGTTCAACACCGCTTTTTGCATCAAAAAGTGCAACAGAGCCGTCTAAAACTCTAAGCGATCTTTCTACTTCTACAGTAAAGTCTACGTGTCCCGGAGTATCTATAATATTAATTCTGTGTTTATTCCATATACAAGTTGTCGCAGCCGAGGTGATTGTGATACCTCTTTCTTGTTCTTGCTGCATCCAGTCCATTTGAGCTGCGCCTTCATGAGTGTCACCCATCTTATGGATTTTTCCTGTATAATATAGAATTCTCTCAGTTGTAGTAGTCTTACCTGCGTCTATGTGGGCCATTATACCAATGTTCCTGGTTTTGGCCAACGAATATTCTCTTGGCACGGTATCAACTCCTCCCTATCCAATAATTAGAATCTGTAATGTGCGAACGCCTTATTAGCTTCCGCCATCTTATGAGTTTCTTCTCTCTTCTTAACAGCAGCTCCTGTATTATTTGAAGCGTCGAGGATTTCTTTGGTAAGTCTATCTACCATAGTTCTCTCTCCTCTTTTTCTCGCATAATTAACTAACCATCTAAGACCTAATGTCTGTCTTCTTTCCGGTCTTACTTCTAGCGGTACTTGATAGTTTGCACCACCAATACGACGCGCTTTAACTTCTAGAACCGGCATTATATTATTTAAAGCTTTGTAAAATACTTCTAGAGCATCCTCTCCGGTCTGCTCAGCTATATTATCAAAAGCTCCATATACGATTCTTTGTGCAACACCTTTTTTGCCGTCAAGCATTATATTATTTATTAATTTTGTGACGACTACATCCCCATATATGGGATCAGGCATAACATCTCTTTTAGGTACATGTCCTTTTCTTGGCACTTCCCTTCCCTCCTTACCATTTAATTAGTAGTTTCACAGGTACTCGACTTATGTCGTTCGTGCGCTAGTTGAATTTATTAAAAAATCACTTAACGAACGCCTGATTTATATTATTTAGGTTTTTTTGCGCCGTATTTTGATCTACCTTGCATACGACCGGAAACGCCTGATGTGTCAAGCGCACCTCTTACGATATGGTATCTTACCCCCGGAAGGTCTTTAACCCTTCCTCCTCTTATAAGAACAACGGAGTGCTCCTGAAGATTATGTCCGATACCTGGAATATAAGCTGTAACTTCCATTTGATTTGTAAGTCTCACTCTCGCAACTTTTCTAAGCGCCGAGTTAGGCTTTTTAGGAGTTACCGTCTTAACAGCCGTGCATACCCCTCTTTTTTGAGGAGATTCATTTTCAACACTCTGTCTTTTAAGAGTATTGAAATTATAACTTAGAGCAGGCGATTTAGACTTATGTTCTATTCTCTTTCTTCCATTTCGAATCAACTGGTTAATTGTTGGCATTAGTTCACCTCCTGATTTTTTAATAAATTACATAGACATGGTCTATGTACACCTTAAAGAGTGGATTACTGCATTAATCGCAATAATCCTTATACATTCTACCACCCATATATTTTATTGTCAAACAAAATATAGTTTTAATAGCATTAAAATCTCAAATTAAGCCTAGGCTTAATTTGAGATTTAATATATTCTTTTATTTATTCTTCCGATTTCTCTTCCGTTTTTTCTTCCGACTTAGATTCTTTTTCCGATTTAGATGACTTGCCTACTATATCGTCTTTGTCATTTTGCGATTTTTCATCTTCCGATTCACCTTCGACTTTAGAATCTATCGAGTCCTCTTCTGCCATTCCTTTATAATCTATTTCGATACTGTCATATCTTCTCATTCCCGTACCGGCAGGGATCAGTTTTCCTATGATTACATTCTCTTTTAAGCCTATCAGATAATCTTCCTTACCTTTTATGGAAGCATCCGTAAGCACCCTTGTAGTCTCTTGGAATGAAGCGGCCGATAAGAACGAGTCTGTAGCAAGAGATGCCTTCGTAATTCCCAATAAAGTCCTTTCGCCATCAGCGGTAACCTTACCTTCTTCCTCGAGCCTCTCATTGACAGCTTCATAATCTCTTAGATTTACTAAAGATCCTGGCAAGAAATCAGAATCTCCTGCATCATGAATCTTAACCTTACCTAGCATCTGCTTAATTATAACTTCGATATGCTTGTAATCTATATCTACACCTTGGAGCCTGTATACATTCAATACCTCTCTCATTATATAGTCCTGAACACCTTGCACGCCCTTGACTTTTAAAATATCATGAGGATTTATCGAACCTTCGGTCAATACATCTCCGACCTCGATCCAGTCGCCTTCTTTAACCTTTAGCTTAGCTCCATAAGGTATCGCATAGACCTTTTCTTCTCCATCTTCAGATTTAACAGAAATATCTATACGCTTTTTATTATCTATCAATTTAACCTGTCCGGAATTCTCAGATATATAAGCGAGTCCCTTTGGCTTTCGAGCTTCGAAAAGCTCTTCGACCCTCGGAAGACCTTGAGTGATTCCCGTACCTGCAATTCCTCCCGAGTGGAAGGTCCTCATCGTAAGCTGAGTTCCCGGCTCACCTATCGATTGTGCCGCTATTATTCCTATCGACTCTCCTATATTTACAGGATTTCCCGTCGCAAGATTTCTTCCATAGCATTTAGCACATACGCCGTGAGATGCCTTACATCCTAGAACAGATCTTATCTTTACATCATGTATATTCTTCTCATAGATTTTATCCGCAATATCCTCATTAATCATCTCATTTTTATGAACGATTATCTCTCCGGTATCGGGATTTAATATATCCTCATAAGCATATCTGCCTATTATCTGCTGTTGAAGAGTATCTATAACGTCTTCATCATCGATTATCTCATTGGCGACAATATACTTATTTGTATGGCAGTCGTCAATTCTGACGATTACATCCTGCGATACATCTACCAATCTCCTAGTTAGGTATCCTGAGTCGGCAGTTCTCAAAGCCGTATCGGAAAGTCCCTTTCTAGAACCATGTGTCGAAATAAAGAATTCCTGAACCGAGAGACCTTCACGGAAATTCGCCTTAATGGGAACCTCTATTATCCTTCCGGTTGCTGACTGCATCATTCCACGCATACCGGCAAGCTGTCTTATCTGTTTTTCAGATCCTCTCGCTCCTGAATTCGCCATTATGGCAATATTATTATCAGGATCTAAGTTTTTAAGAAGAGCACCGGTTACATCATCAGTAGCTTTTTCCCAAACATCGAGAACCCTCTCATATCTCTCTTCTTCCTTGACGAGACCTCTCTTCATCATGCTTTCATATCTTCTGACGACATCATCAGCCTTAGCTAAAATTTCCTTTTTCTCTTCGGGAACAGTTACATCGCTCATCGAAATCGATAAAGCACCGACCGTCGAGTATTTGAATCCCAAACTTTTAATATAGTCGAGAACTTTTGCAGTTGCTATATTACCATGCTTTCTAAAGCATTTATCGACTATATCTGCAAGAGATTTTTTATTTACCTGCCTATTTATTTCAAGAGAATATTTATCTTTTTCCCTATCTACATAGCCTAAATCTTGGGGAATAGCTTCATTGAATATGAATCTTCCGACAGTTGATTCAACTATCTCACCCTTGTCTTCCGGGCTAAGCTTAACTCTGACTTTAACAGTTGCATGAATCGAAACCTTATGGTCAAAATAAGCCTTATACATTTCATTGAAGTCGCTGAATATCTTACCTTCACCCAAAACTCCATCTTTCTTAGTCGTCAGATAAAATGCTCCTAGCACCATATCCTGAGAAGGTGTCGAAATAGGCTTACCATCTTTTGGAGCCAGTATATTATTTGTCGACATCATAAGAAGTCTGGCTTCTGCCTGCGCCTCAGTCGATAAAGGTAGATGCACGGCCATTTGGTCTCCATCAAAGTCCGCATTATAAGCAGTACATGCGAGCGGATGAAGTTTTATCGCCTTACCCTCTACTAAGACCGGCTCAAAAGCCTGTATACCTAATCTATG
Source organism: Tissierellia bacterium (assembly GCA_030537815.1). Lineage (GTDB taxonomy): Bacteria > Bacillota > Clostridia > Tissierellales > Peptoniphilaceae > Microaceticoccus. The sequence goes on from JAUNVF010000016.1 coordinate 30,209, forward strand.
AAGAGTCGGCGCACGATTTAACAGTACGGGATGATCTTTTATAACTTTTTCAAGTACATCCCAAACCTTAGGATTAGATCTCTCGACCATTTTTTTAGCCGATTTTATATTCGGCGCTATCTCATCGTCGACGAGCTGATTCATGACGAAAGGCTTAAACAGCTCCATCGCCATTCTCTTAGGCAGTCCGCATTGGTAGAACTTTAGTTCCGGTCCAACTACGATTACAGAACGTCCCGAATAGTCAACCCTCTTACCGAGTAGATTTTGTCTGAATCTACCCGTCTTACCCTTCAACATATCAGATAAGCTCTTAAGATTTCTATTTCCCGGTCCGGTAACCGCCTTACCCCTACGTCCATTATCTATAAGTGCATCGACGGATTCCTGAAGCATTCTCTTTTCATTTCTTATTATTATTTCAGGAGCTCCTATATCTAAAAGTCTCTTTAATCTATTATTTCTATTTATAACTCTCCTATAAAGGTCGTTTAAATCGCTGGTAGCAAATCTTCCACCCTCTAGCTGAACCATGGGGCGAAGATCGGGTGGTATTACCGGTATGACATCCATAATCATCCATTCCGGTTTATTGCCAGATTGTCTAAAAGCCTCGATGACTTCAAGCCTTCTGGAAATCCTCACCTTTTTTTGTCCGGTGCTATTTACCATTATCTCTTTTAATTCATCAGATTCTTTTGCAAGATCGATCTCTTTTAAAAGAGTCTTTATAACTTCAGCACCCATTCCGACTTTAAAGCTGTCTCCGAATTTATCATATGCTTCATTGTACTCAAATTCACTTAGAAGCTGTTTTTTAAACAAATCGGTATCGCCCGGATCGACTACCACATAGCTTGCAAAATAAAGTATCTTTTCCAAAGCTCTCGGGCTCATATCGAGTAGAAGTCCCATCCTAGACGGTATTCCTTTAAAATACCATATATGTGAAACGGGAGTTGCCAGCTCTATATGACCCATTCTCTCACGTCTGACCTTGGATTTCGTAACTTCTACACCGCATTTTTCACATACTACGCCTTTATATCTTATCCTCTTATATTTACCACAATTACATTCCCAGTCTTTAGTAGGTCCAAATATCTTTTCACAAAAAAGCCCTTCTTTTTCCGGTTTCAATGTTCTGTAGTTTATAGTCTCGGGTTTTTTTACTTCGCCTTTTGACCATTCTCTAATCTTTTCCGGCGATGCCAGCCCGATTCTTATAGAATCAAAAGTGTTTAATTCCAACAAGGAGCCACTCCTTTCCTAAGTTCAGATTTATTCGTCTTCACCATCAGATTCCTTTGTGACACTGACAGTTTCTTCTTCTAATTCATCTTCCGAGGATATATTGTAACCTGCGTCTTCATTTATATCTTTCGTGTCATTTACGACCTCTTGATCAGACTCATCTGAACCCAGATTCTCCAAGTCTATAACTTCATCATCAGAGTCACGTAATTTTATTTCATCCTCATTTTCATTTAGCAATTTCACGTCTAATGCAAGAGATTGAAGCTCTTTTATCAGAACTTTAAACGACTCGGGAATTCCCGGCTCTGGTATGGTCTCACCCTTGACAATCGACTCATAAGTCTTAACTCTTCCGACTATATCATCTGATTTAACAGTAAGCATCTCTTGGAGTGTATGAGATGCTCCATAAGCCTCAAGAGCCCAAACCTCCATCTCACCAAATCTCTGTCCGCCGAACTGAGCTTTTCCTCCGAGAGGCTGCTGAGTTACTAGCGAATAAGGGCCTGTCGATCTAGCATGTATCTTCTCGTCTACCAAATGGTGAAGCTTGAGCATATACATGATTCCGACAGTTACCGGATTGTCAAATTCCTCCCCAGTTCTTCCATCTCTAAGAGTAATCTTTCCGCTCTCGGGATATCCTGCGAGTTTTAATGTATCGATTATATTCTGGTCGCTCGCACCGTCAAATACCGGCGTTGCAACCTTCCATCCGAGCTTCTTAGCCGCAAGTCCCAAGTGAACCTCAAGAACCTGTCCCAAATTCATCCTAGAAGGTACGCCAAGTGCATTTAAAACTATCTGAACGGGAGTACCATCGGGAAGGAAGGGCATATCCTCTTCAGGAAGCAGTCTTGAAACGACACCCTTATTACCATGTCTACCGCACATCTTGTCCCCGACATTTATCTTTCTCTTAGTGGCGACATATACTCTTACGACCTTATTGACACCAGGTGATAATTCATCGCCATTCTCTCTGGTATATACTTTTACGTCGACTACAATTCCGGTTTCTCCATGAGGTACCTTAAGAGAAGTATCCCTAACCTCTCTCGCCTTTTCTCCAAATATAGCCCTTAATAATCTCTCTTCAGGAGACAATTCAGTTTCTCCCTTTGGAGTTACCTTTCCAACCAGAATATCTCCGGAAGTAACCTCGGCTCCTATCCTTATAATTCCATTTTCGTCGAGATCTTTCCTCATATCTTCGCCGACATTTGGAATGTCTCTTGTTATTTCTTCTGAGCCAAGCTTAGTTTCCCTAGCTTCACTCTCATGTTCTTCTATATGAATCGAAGTCAATGTATCTTCAATCACCAATTTTTCATTTAACAGCATGGCGTCTTCGTAATTGTAACCTTCCCATGTCATGAAAGCTATCAGTATATTTTTACCGAGAGCTATCTCTCCCATATCTGTAGAAGGTCCGTCACTTATTATATCTCCGGCCTTTACCGTATCTCCGACTCTGACAATCGGCTTGTGATTAATCGTAGTACCTTGATTCGATCTTTTAAATTTCAATAATTTATATATATCTTCCTTAGCTCCGTCATTTCTTCTGATTTTTATCCTATCTGAAGTGACATGAGTTACGACTCCGTCGTGCTTGGCTATTATTACAGCGCCACTGTCTTTTGCAGCTCTATGTTCGATCCCTGTGCCGATTATAGGAGCTTCCGCCTTAATCAATGGAACAGCTTGCCTCTGCATATTAGATCCCATCAAAGCACGAGTAGCATCGTCATTTTCGAGGAAAGGAATCATGGCAGTACCGACAGATACGATTTGCTGTGGACTTACGTCCATAAAATCTATCAATTCTCTAGCATATATGTCGTTTTCTCCATTTAAACCTCGCCCTGATACACGCTCATTTACAAATCTACCATCCTCATCAAGAGGTTCATTCGCTTGAGCTGTTATAAATCTATCCTCGACATCTGCAGTCAAATAAACTATTTCATTTGTGACGACGCCCTTATCTTTATCTACTATCCTATAAGGAGTCTCGATAAATCCGTAATCATTTATCCTGGCATATGTCGTCATAGAAGTTATAAGCCCTATATTCGGTCCCTCAGGAGTTTCAATTGGGCATATCCTTCCATAGTGTGAATCGTGAACATCCCTAACTTCTGCTCCGGCTCTATCTCTCGATAATCCACCGGGTCCCAATGCCGACATCCTTCTCTTATGAGTTAGCTCCGCCATCGGATTAGTTTGATCCATGAATTGGGAAAGCTGTGATGATCCAAAGAATTCTTTCATAGCGGCAACCACAGGTCTTATATTGATTAAAGCCTGAGGAGTTGCAAGGTCCGGATCTTGAGTCGACATCCTCTCGCGGACGACCCTCTCCATTCTCGAAAGACCTATTCTGAATTGATTCTGTAAAAGCTCACCTACCGCTCTCACCCTTCTATTTCCCAAATGATCTATATCATCTGTATTTCCAACCCCGTAAAAGAGGTTAAATTCATAACTCACGCTCGCAAGGATATCAGACTCGGTTATATGTCTCGGGCTTAATTCTTTTACCCTCTCCCTGATTTCTCTCAATATATCTTTTTCGTCATCATTTTGATCAAGTATCTCTTTCATTACAGGATAATAGACCTTTTCAGACAGTCCTATTCCAGACAAATCCATATCCAAACCGAAACTGTCAAGGCTTACAAAATGATTCCCGACAACTCTTACAGTATCATCTCCAACTTTAAGATCGACTGTATTTATGCCGGCCGCCTCGATTGCATCTGCCAATTCGTCATTTATCCTCTGACCCTTGTCGACTATTATCTCTCCGGTTTCACGATTTACTATCTCATCTTTTGATATGCGACCTGAAATCCTATTTTTAAGTCCCAATTTATTATTGAATTTATATCTTCCTACTTTTGCTAAATCATATCTTTTTCCGTCAAAAAACAGATTTTTTATCAGAGGCTCGGCACTCTCAATCGCTGCCGGATCTCCCGGTTTTAATTTCTTATAAATCTCGAGCATCGCCTCTTCAGTGGTGGTCGATATCTCTTTTTCAAGCGTCGACATCAATTCCTTACTCTCGCCCAAAGCTTCAATTATCTCTTCGGTAGAATCGTATATTAAAGCTCTGACCAATGTCGTAACAGGTAATTTTCTCGTCCTGTCAATCCTTACATTCACGATTCCATTTGAGTCGCTATCGTATTCTATCCAAGCTCCCCTATTTGGGATTACGGTTGATGAAAAAAGCTTTGTACCGGATTTGTCGATTTCCATATTATAATATACACCCGGGCTTCTGACTAACTGACTTACGATAACACGCTCTGCTCCATTTATTATAAAGGTTCCGTTTTCGGTCATCTTAGGGAAGTCACCCATAAATACTTCTTGTTCCTTTACCTCTCCGGTTTCCTTATTGATAAGTCTAACCTTGACCTTTAAAGGCGATGAATAGCTACTATCTCTATCTTTAGCCTCTTCCTCCGTATACTTGGTCTTATCTTCCATATAGTAGTCAACAAATTCAAGCACCAAGCTGCCCGCATAATCTTGTATCGGACTTGCATCATTAAAGACTTCTCTAAGTCCTTCTTCCAGAAACCATTTGTAACTATTTTTTTGCACGGCAATTAAATCCGGAAGTTCTAAAACCTGCGGAATTCTTGAAAAACTGACTCTTTCAGTATAACCATACTTTACAGTATGAGTCATCAGCAAACACCCCTTATCGTCATATTAGTCAAATTAAAGCAACACTTTTCCATTATATAGTATATTATCCCATTATCTTTTATAGCAATATAAGATTCTAACATATAGTCGACGAGCTTGTCAAGTAAAATCTATTCATTTTTTTATTTATTTTTATCATCTACAATATTTGACAAAGATATCGATCTCCTACTATATAGAGAATAGACTTGAGGATTGTATTGTGTTAAAATACTGTATAATCAATTAAGGAGGTTATTATGTATAAATTATGGAATGCATTAAATAAATTTAAAGACAATTGCGAGATAGTCGATCTTTCTCATCCGGTAGCTCCCGAGTCGCCGCTTTGGACCGGATTTGAACCGATAAGAGAAAGAGTGGTCTACAATTTTAAAGAACATAAATTCCTCGCAAAGGAATACACGCTCGCAAGTCAAAACTCAACCCATATAGATGCCCCCGGACATTTCTACGAACCGGGAATACTGCTTCATGAGCTGGATATAAATGATATGATCTTACCTCTGATAGTTATAGATAAATCAAAAGAGGCCAGCGAAAATCCCGACTATACGATAAGTCCCGAAGATATAATCGAATGGGAAAAAGAATATGGCGAGATTATAGAGGGATCATTTGTAGCACTCAGGACCGACTGGAGCCAAAGAAAAGAAAATTTCAATAATGTCGACGAAGAAGGAGTAGCTCATTATCCCGGATGGTCAATAGAGGCCTGCGAATATTTAATCGATAAGAGAAAAGTAAAGGCAATCGGCCACGAGACTTCCGATACAGATGCCTCTTGCCTCACATTAAAGACAGGATGGCTCGATGTCGAAACATATGTATTGAGTAAGGGAATATATCAGGTAGAACTTTTAAAAGATCTCTATAAGATGCCTGCAACCGGATCAATTATTCTCGTTTCGTATCCAAATGTAATAGATGCCCCCGGCTTCACAGCAAGATGCCTTGGGATAAAATTAAAATAGAATTTCCGCAATATTGCGGAAATTCTATTTTTTTACAGATTTATAATTCTAAATCCTAATGCCGATATTAATATCCTGTAGTTGAACCGAAGAAATAATATCCTAGAGGTGTATAATACATTCCTTGAATATTAGGCTTAAGCATATATGCGCTATTATAGTAATAAATAGGAGCTACTATAGCATCTTCGCCTACCATTAAATCTTCAGCTTCGTGCATCAATTTCATTCTGTCTTCGATATTGTCAGCAGCCTTAGCATCAGCGACTAATTTATCAAATTCAGGATTATTGTATTGAGCGTCATTATTACCACTTCCAGATACCCACATATCTATAAATGTCATAGGATCGTTGTAGTCGGCAATCCAACCATGTCTTGCAATACTGTAATTTCCTTCTTTTCTTTCAGTTTGGAATACAGCCCAGTCTTGGTTTTGTAGATTGACAGTTACATTTAGTTCTTCTTGCCACATATTTTGAAGAGCTTCACCTATGGCCTTATGTCCGTCATTAGTATTGTATAGATATGTTACGACAGGGAATCCTTCGCCGTTTTCAAAACCGGCTTTTTTAAGAAGTTCTCTCGCTTCGTCACATTTCTTTTCGTAATCAGCAGGATCCATCGAGTAGTAGTCTCCTCCAACTGTTCTAAAGTCAGGATTACCATGACCTGCAGCATCATTTATTTCGCTTGGCACGAATCCCGATGCGGGAACCTGTCCTTGAGCTGCAACCTTATCGACGATATAATCTCTGTCTATTACTAAGCTGAAAGCTTTTCTTACATCAGGATTGTCAAATGGCTCCTCAGTAGTATTGAAGCATACAAAATATGTTCCAATCTGTGGATTTACTTTTAATGATCCGATATCTAGTAGAGTTTGGATTTCCTCTTGTGGAGCTTGAGCTATATAATCTAGTTCTCCAGACAAGTAAGCTGCATACATAGCATTATGATCATCCATTAAATGGAATTTGATCGTATTGGCAGTTAATGAATCAGCATCGTAGTAGTCAGGATTTTTCTCAAATAAGATATAGGAATTATGCGCCCAATCCTTCATAATATATGGACCATTAGATACATAAGAACCGGGATCAGTAGTCCATTTATCATTTCCTTCCACTATATCCTGTCTTACAGGGAATGTAGATGGGAATGCACAAATCTCTTCGAAGAATGGACAAAAAGCGCCTAATTTTACTTCAAATGTTTTATCGTCTACAGCCTTGATATTTAGATTATTGTCTTCAAATCCCTCTACCATATCGAGCATATAATTATAATCCGCTCCGGTATCAGGATTTACAAGTCTATTCCAAGCGTATACGAAATCATTTGCAGTTACATCTTTTCCGTCAGACCATTTGATTCCATCTCTCAAGTGGAATGTATAAGTCAATCCGTCTTCAGAGACATCCCAAGATTCAGCTTGACCCGGAGCAAGTATTGCATTTCCTTCTCCATCATCTACCCATTTAATCAAACCTTCAAATGCATGATGTAGCATTACAGCGCCATCAACTGCGGTATTGAGTGCGGGGTCGATACTCTCAGGCTCAGAAGCTATACATACGTCGATAACTCCGTCTTGAATCCCTTCAGCCAAAGATGGATGTCCGCCACCTGTTTGAGCTTTGTCCTGCTTGTCGTCATCCTTTTCCTGTTCCTCTTTTTCTTCCTTGCCCTGTTCAGCATCTGTTTGGGCTTCATCTTTTTCGTTCGATTCCTCGGTTTTCTGCATTTCTTCTTTAGTAGGTGCATTCTTAGGTCCACAAGAAACCAATAGTGCAAAAACTAAAACAAGTGAAAGCAGCAATAACCATTTACTTTTTTTCATGAATTTCCTCCTTATTTTTACTTCTATTTCAATCAAAATTGATTAAAATCCATCATATATAAAAACATGCAACCCAGTGATCCGGTTCAACTTCTTTAAAGTCCGGGTCTTCCTTTGAGCATCTTTCTGTAGCCTTAGGACATCTCGTATGGAATCTACAGCCCGATGGTGGGTCGATAGCGCTCGGTATCTCGCCTTCAAGCATAATTCTGTCCATTTCCCTACTCTTCTTAGGATCCGGAATCGGAACTGCAGATAATAAAGTCTTAGTATATGGATGAAGCGGATTTATATACAATCTATCCGAAGATACCAATTCAACCATCTTTCCAAGATACATTACTCCGATTCTATCTGAAATATGTTTAACCACTGAAAGGTCATGCGCTATAAATAAATAAGTAAGTCCTAAAGCCTCTTGCATGTCCTCGAGCATATTTATTATCTGAGATTGAATCGAAACATCTAATGCAGATATGGGCTCATCGCAAACTATAAATTCAGGTTCAACCGCAAGCGCCCTCGCTATACCTATCCTTTGCTGCTGTCCTCCTGAAAACTCATGAGGATATCTATTTGCATGCTCCGAGTTTAGCCCTACAGCCTCCAATAATTCATTAATCCTATTTTTTCTCGTTGGATTCCCCTTATAAAGACCATGTATATCGAGAGCTTCACCAACTATCTCGCCGACAGTCATCCTCGGATCCAGCGATGCCGAAGGATCTTGAAAGATTATTTGCATTTTTCTTCTATAAGGCAGTATATCGACTTTTTGTTTTTTTCTATCTCCATCGAAAATTAAATCGCCATCATAATACAATTTCCCGCGCGTCGGTTCATGTAGCCTAAGTATCGCCCTTCCTAGAGTCGTCTTACCGCAACCCGACTCGCCTACCAGGCCGAAAGTCTCACCTTTCTTAATATTAAAACTTATATTTTCAACTGCCTGAACATGCTTTTTCTTTCCAAATCCCGATTTAACTGTAAAATATTTATATAAATTCTTAACTTCGATTAGATTTTCCGGATTAAGACTCAATTAAATCCACCTCCTCTTTCAAAGAAGCGGCCGTCTCTGGATTCTTAACCTCTTCTTGGCCCTTCATAGCAAGAAGCCAGCATTTAGACCAATGTCCATCGCCAATTTCTATCTGTGGCGGATCGGCCCTCAAGCAAATCTTCATACAGTACTCACATCTATTACCAAATCCGCAGCCCTTAGGTGGATTCAACATATCTACAGGCGTACCTTCAATCGACTCAAGCCTCTCGGGATCTAAATCGTCGAGCCTCGGCATAGACCTCATCAGACCCAAAGTATAGGGATGTGCAGAATTGTAAAATATATCATCTACCTTACCCTGCTCCACTATCTTACCTGCATACATGACGCTGACCCTGTCACAGATTTTAGCCACAACTCCAAGATTATGAGTTATAAATATGATCGACATCTTAGTCCTCTCTTGAATCTCCTTCATCAATTCAAGTATTTGAGCCTGAATAGTTACGTCAAGAGCAGTCGTAGGCTCATCAGCGATCAATAGCTTAGGCTCACAGATCAGACCCATGCCTATCATAACCCTCTGTCTCATACCTCCTGAAAGCTCATGAGGGTATTGGTCTACCCTTCTCTCCGGATTGCTTATCCCGACAAGCTCAAGCATTTCAATCGCCTTTTTCTTAGCTTCCTCTTTTGAAATATTTTTATGGACCATTATCCCTTCCATAAGTTGATTTCCAACCGTATAGACGGGATTAAGACAAGTCATAGGATTTTGAAATATCATACTCGCCTTATTGCCTCTAAAGTCCTCCATTTGTTTTTCATTATAATTTAGAATATTTTCGCCTTCAAATAAAATCTCCCCGCCTATTACTTTTCCAGGACTCTGTAAAAGCCCCATTATAGAATAAGCCTCAACGCTCTTTCCCGAACCTGACTCGCCGACAATTCCCATAACTTCATTGTAGCCGAGTTCATAATCTATCCCACCTACAGCTTTAACTTCCCCCGCAGGAGTGAAAAACGAAACCTTAAGATCTTTTACCTGAAGGAGCTTATCATTTGTTTTATTGACAGACAATGAAATCCCCTCCTTATTTTTTTAGTCTCGGATCAAGAGCATCTCTCAGTCCATCTCCGAATAAATTTAAACTGAGAATCAAAAGAGACAATAAAACCGCCGGAATCACAAGCCTATAAGTATAGGTGTATATCCCTGATAGTGCATCGGCAGCCATTGCTCCAAGACTTGTCATCGGAGGCTGTACGCCCATTCCCAAGAAAGACATAAATGATTCTAGGAATATCGCCGAAGGTATTTGCAGCGCTGTCATTACAGTTATCTGTCCAATACAGTTTGGAAATAAGTGTTTTTTTACAATCCTACCGCCCTTTCCTCCTAGAGCCCTAACGGCCGTGACATATTCCTGCTGTTTCAGCATCAAAACCTGTCCTCTAATTATCCTCGCCATAGAAACCCAATAAAGCAGACCGAATGCTACAAATATAGATATAAGTCCGGGACCTATCGCATTTACAGTCCTTGAAAAAGCCGAATTAGAATTATTTACCCATTCCTTTAAAGGCGCATCTATCGAAATCGACAATAAGATTACCACGAGTACATCGGGTATAGAGTACACCATATCCAATATCCTCATCATTACCGAATCGACCCTTCCACCAAGATATCCTGAAATCGATCCGTAAATAGTACCGATAACGAGGACAATAAAACTGGCAAATATTCCAACTATTAGAGAAATCCTAGTGCCATACATAGTTCTGGCGAGAAGATCCCTTCCTAATTTATCAGTGCCGAAAGGAAAATAAATCGAAGGAGGCATATTTTCATAACCCCTCATCTGTGTAGAAAAATCAACCGGCATAAAAAGCGGCCCAATAAATGCAAACAGAAATACAAAAACTAGAAATCCCAGCGACACCATTGCTACCCTATTCGCCTTAAGCCTTCTCCAAGCGTCTTTCCAATAAGATATACTTGGAGCTGTCTGAATAAAACTGCTCTTTTCTTCATCAGTAGCCGGTATCAAATCATCCTCTTCCAGCTCAACGCCAAATTTTTCAAAAATTTCCAAATCTGGTTGCAGGCTAACTAATTTGAGTTTTTCAAATCTATCGCTCATTAATCTGCTCCCTTCATAATATCAATCCTCGGGTCGACGACTTTATATAGAATATCAACTACAAAATTCATGAAAATAACTAAGAAAGAAAAAAATAAAGTAGTCGCCATTATAATGGGATAATCTCTATTACTTATGCTCTGTATAAAATACCTCCCGAGTCCCGGTATACCGAATATAGTTTCGACAACCAAACTACCCGTAAGTATCCCGGCAGTCAATGGACCCAAATATGTCAATACCGGAATAAAGGCATTTCTCAATGCATGTTTAAAAATAATTTTTGTAGTGCCGACCCCCTTCGCCTTAGCAGTCCTGATATAATCCTGATTGATTACATCAAGCATACTCGATCTGGAAAGCCTACCTATATAGCACATGGGATAAAAACCTAAAGCAACTACCGGCATTATGTAACTACTGGCTGTAGTAAGGCCCAAAGTCGGTAAAATCTTTAATTTAACCCCAAAAATAATTAAAAGTATAGTCGCTAATACAAATCCGGGCATCGAAATCCCAATCGTCATTACTATCCTAAGCAAACTATCGAGCTTATTCCCTCGATTATAAGCAGCTAGACAGCCTATGGGAATTCCCACACTTATCGCAAAAATAAGAGCCAACAAGCCTATCTTCGCACTCGTTGGAAACATTTCAGAAATAATTTCTATTACCGGCCTGTTTTTCTGCATCTTTAGCGATACTCCAAAATCAAATTTAAGCGCATTGACTATAAAATTTTTGAATTGAACGATGGGCGGTTTGTCCAATCCGTACTTCGCCTTAAGTGCGGCTATAACTTCCGGAGATTGAGATTTATCGCTTAAAAACGGACTCCCGGGAACCATATTCATCAAGGTAAATGTCAATGCGGCGACTAAAAACAATATCAGAGCCGACTGCAGGATACGTTTTCCTAAATAAAAAATCATTGTATCACCCCTCATTAATCAATGAATTATAGAATATGCCTTATTTCGATTTTAGAGTGAAAAGGAATCAAGAAATACTAAAACAAAGCCATTAGAGCTTTGTAGACTCAATATCGAAGTGAAACATTATTACTATAATTCTTTACTAAATTATATACGTTTATATTCTTATTGTCAATGAATAATCTTATATTTGAACATAATTATGTAATTGCTAAAATTATTAATTATTCATATTGAAATATTGATATTTTGTCATATTGAGATTAAAAAAATTTAAAAACTGTAATATCTCCTTAAATTTATTAAAATTTTATAATTCCAGAATCAAATTATTTTTACTGATATAAAATATAAAAATTTATGGCAAGATACCGGAAATTATACCTGAATTATAAAAATAGGGAAGGACTAAAAGTCCTTCCCATAATTCTCAAATTACTTAAGCTCTACAGTAGCTCCAACTTCTTCAAGTTTAGCTTTCATTTCTTCAGCTTCTTCTTTTGAAGCTCCTTCTTTGATAGCCTTTGGTGCTTCGTCAACTAAAGCTTTAGCGTCTTTTAGTCCAAGACCAGTTAAATCTTTTACTACCTTGATAACTTTAATTTTCTCTCCTCCGACATTTTCAAGTACAACATCGAATTCTGATTTTTCTTCTCCAGCCGGTGCTGCGTCTCCACCTGCTGCAGGAGCTGCTGCAACTGCTGCTACAGGAGCTGCTGCTGATACTCCAAATTCTTCTTCTAATTCTTTTACTAATTCTGATAATTCTAATACAGTTAACTCTTTAACTTCTTCGATTAATTTAGTTACTTTTTCTGATGCCATTTTAATTCCTCCATTTATTTTTAATCTTATGCTGCTTCTTCTTTTTGTTCTTTGATTGCATTTAATGCATATACAAGACTTGACAATGTACCATTAAGCACATTTGCAAATCCTTGGATCGGAGCATTTAAGCCGCCAAGTACCTGTGCAATAAGCACTTCCTTTGATGGAAGTGATGCTAATGACTTGATCTTGTCTAAGCCTATTACCTCTCCGTCTACAACCCCTGCTTTGATGATTAATTTCTCATGCTCTTTTGCAAAATCCTGAGTTATTTTAGCAACAGATGCTGGATCATCCATGCCAAAAGCAATCGCATTTGGTCCAGTTAGATGTTCACAAAAATCTTCAAGTCCAGCTTCTTTAAAAGCAAGCTGCATCATCGTATTCTTGTAAACTTTGTAATTAACTCCGCTCTCTCTGTATTTCTTTCTCAACTCAGTAAGTTCAGCTACTGTTAGTCCTCTGTATTCGACCAAAACCATAGCTTGAGCATTGTTAATATTTCCTAAAATTTCTGCAACTACATCTTTTTTAGCCTGTAATATTTGCTCTTTCATTTTTCACCTCCGAAGGCTACTTTTTATACATAAAAAGGTCTTTCCAAGACGTGGAAAGACCGTAATATCATGTCTTACCTCTGTAGGATGATTAAACCAATAGGTCCCTACGGTCTTCGGTAGCCGTTATTTGACTTTTTAATTATATCAGTTAATCGATAATTGTCAAATATTTTATGGAATTTTTAATTTTCTTGCTCTTTTGCCCTTGCCGCTACAGCTTCAGTCAATCTCTGTCCATTGATTTTGATTCCAGGTCCCATAGTTGAAGCTATAGTCACCGATCTCAAATATCTACCCTTAGCTGCCGCAGGTCTAGCTTTGATTATAGCAGTTAAAATAGTACGTAAGTTCTCATATAATTTCTCATCGCCAAAAGATACTTTTCCAACAGGTACGTGAATTATATTACCTTTATCAAGCCTATACTCAACCTTACCCGCCTTAACATCCTTTACAGCATCAGCTACATCAAATGTTACAGTTCCAGACTTAGGATTCGGCATAAGACCTTTAGGTCCAAGGATTTTACCTATTCTTCCGACTACTCCCATCATATCTGGAGTCGCTATCGCAACATCGAAATCAAGCCATCCCTCTGTTTGGATTTTTTGAGCAAGTTCTTCTCCGCCCACATATTCAGCTCCGGCTTCTTCAGCTTCTTTAGCTTTGTCATCCTTAGCGAATACAATTACCTTAAGGCTTTTACCAGTTCCATGAGGTAGGACTACAGCTCCTCTAACTTGCTGGTCTGCATGTCTTGAATCTACTCCTAATCTAACATGTAATTCAACAGTTTCATCAAATTTAGCCTTCGATGTCTGCTGAACTAATTTTATTGCATCCTTTATATCATAAAGCTCTGTTTTATCGAAGAGCTTTGCGCTTTCTAAATAATTCTTTCCTCTTTTCTTCATATTGATCCTCCTTGTGGTATTATCGG
>JAUNVF010000017.1:0-24913 GCA_030537815.1 Tissierellia bacterium
TTTATAATTAAAATATGCTTTCAGCTCTTATGACTTTCTCCTATTATATTGTATACTATTATTATAAGTTTTATATTTGAATATGCAATATTTTAAAATCTATTATTTAAATAATTGGAATGGAGGATAATATGTCTAGAGTAGACGATATATATAGGGAGATTGCTCATGAGATAAAGACGGATGGCATTAATGAGAGAGATGTGGATTCAGCAGAGGTCAGGCCGATTTGGGAGGATGGTGAGCCGGCATATGCGATTTACCTTCCACAGAAATTTGTCGAATATAAGCCGGGAGAAACTCCTATAATTTCCTTGAGGAAAATTGCATGGAAGACGGCAATTAAGGAAATTTTGTGGATATACAAGGATAGATCCAATGATGTTGACGAATTGAAAAGTAAATACAATGTTCATTATTGGGATCAGTGGACAGATGAGGCGGGAACTTTGGGTAAAGCTTATGGATATCAGATAAATAAGGATTTTATTAGTCCGGAAACTGGAAAGATGACTAATCAAATAGATAGGCTAATAGAAGGTTTGAAGAATAATCCACTTGGAAGAAGGCATTTCACGACAATGCTCAATATGAATGATCTGGCTGATATGACTTTGATTCCATGTGCTTTTATGACGATGTGGACTGTATCAGGGGATAGGCTCGATATGACTCTTATACAGAGGAGCGGAGATTTTCTAGCGGCAGCAGCGCCTGGAGGGATAAATGCTTTTCAATACTATGCTCTATTGCTTATGATAGCGAAGGTAACAGGTTATCGCCCGGGCAAATTCGTCCACTTCGTTCAGAATCTCCATATATACGATAGGCATCTTGATGTGGTCGATAAGATAATTGAAAAGTCGGGAGTTGAAAGGCCTGTTCCAAATCTAAGGATTTCAGATGATGTAAAGAATTTTTACGATATCACGATAGATGATTTTAAATTGGAAAATTATGAACCGGCAGATGGAGATTATAAAATACCGATCGCAATCTAAATCAAAAAGGCAGATATTCAAATCTGCCTTTTATTTGTCTGATATTATTTAAAATAATTTACTCCATTTTTAAATATATCCTGCTCTTTATTTCCGTATATATTCTTTAAAAGCCCATCTTCATATCTCTCTGAATGTCCCATTTTCCCTAATATCCTACCGTCTTCAGAGCTTATCGATTCGATGGCGTATTGCGATGAATTCGCATTGTATAATCCATTCATAGTGGGAATTCCATCTTCGTCTACATATTGAGCTGCTATCTGTCCTTTTGCAAACATCTCTTGTGCTAATTCATCGGAGATTATAAATCTACCCTCTCCATGACTTATTATTATCGAGTGGATTTCTCCAGGTGTAAATGAACTCATCCAAGGCGATTTATTTGAACTTATTCTGGTCTTTACGACCTTGGATACATGTCTATTTATATTATTTTTAAATAATGTAGGCGAATTTTCGCTTAATTTCGTCATATCAGCATATGGTAGCAAGCCTGATTTGACTAGAGCTTGGAATCCATTACAAATTCCCAATATCAAACCATCTCTATCCATCATCTTGAAAATTCCTTCTTTGACATATTCATTCTGCAATACATTTGCTATAAATTTACCGCTTCCGTCAGGTTCGTCTCCTAGACTAAATCCTCCGACTATCGCCAGTATCTGAGATTCGCTCAATTTATCGCCAAGTGCTCTCATCGATTTCATTAGCTCTTCTGTGTTTAAATTATTTAATACATATGTTTCGACTTCGGCTCCGGCATTTTCAAATGCCTTTATAGTATCGTATTCTGAATTGCTTCCTGGGAATACAGGTATCATTACTTTTGGCTTTGCAATTGTTACAGATGCCTTTTTAAATTCTCTTTCGACATAAATCGGACTTTCAATCTGTCCCAAATCATTCTCTATATCTATCGGGTATATATCTTTAAAAAGTTCTCTTGAAGCTTTAATCGCTTCATCTATTGAGATTTCTACTCCATTTATATCTATATTTTTATCTGTCGTCATTCCAAGATAGTCAAAGCTCTTGCAGTCCAGTTTGACTTTGCTCTCGACTATGATCGCTCCCGGCATTATATCGAATAATGATTCTTCGGTCTTTATCGATGCTCCGACTTTATTTCCAAATGTCATCTTTGCAATTGCCTCTGCTATTCCTCCGAATTTTACGACGCTCGCACTTATTATCTTATCTTCTCTTATGCTCTTCGTCACGCATCTAAATGCTTTTTTAACTGAATCAAAATCTGGCATATGGTTTTCATCTGTATCGAATTTGATCAGGTATATATAATTTCCCTTTTCTTTAAATTCAGGGGATATTATATTGTCAACATCTTCGGTTTTTACAGCAAATGTAATCAATGTCGGAGGCACATCTAGTTCATTATATGTTCCGCTCATGCTGTCTTTTCCTCCGATTGAAGGAGTTTCCAATTCTTCTTGAGCTTCGACGAGTCCTAAAAGAGCTTGGGCGGGTTTACCCCATTTTATAGGATCATCTCCCAATTTCTCAAAATATTCTTGATTTGTAAGTCTAGCTCCCTTATAGTCGACGCCGGCCGCTACGAGTTTAGCCAAGGCTTCTATTACCGAGTAGACAGCGCCGAGATAAGGAGAATAAGTCGCTATATATGGATTATAGCCAACCGTCATAGCTGAGGCGGTCTTTGTAAATCCAAATGTCGGTAATTTTTGAATTGAGATATCTGTTTCGGTCAGCTGATGCAATCCTCCATATGGCATTAAAACTGTCGATCTTCCTATGGTCGAGTCAAATTTTTCTACGAGTCCCTTTTGCAATGCCGTATTCAAGTCTTTTAAATTATTTAATAGATTTTCTTTATTTAATTTTTTATCTCTATTTTTTATAAATGGATTTTCACCATTTCCGTCTGATTTTATTATTATATCTTTTTTCTGTCTTACGCCATTTGTATTTAAAAAATCTCTTGAAAGATCGACTATCTTTTCTCCATTAAATCTCATTACAAGTCTATTGTCGCCTGTTACTTTTGCGACTAAAACTGCATTCAGATTCTCTTCAAAGGCTAATTTTATCATTTCATCGAGATTCTCTTCGTCTATTACGATCGCCATTCTCTCTTGTGATTCTGATATGGCAAGTTCTGTTCCGCTGAGCCCCTCGTATTTGACGGGAACGGCATTTAAATCTATATCTAGTCCATCTGCCAATTCTCCGATAGCTACCGAAACTCCTCCGGCTCCAAAATCATTTGATTTTTTTATCATTTTAGATACTTTTGGATTTCTGAAAAGCCTCTGGATTCTCCTCTCGACAGGTGCATTTCCCTTCTGAACTTCACTGGAAGCTTTGGTGAGCGAAGTATCGGTATGCTCGACACTTGAACCGGTCGCTCCACCGACTCCATCTCTACCTGTATCTCCTCCGATTAAGAGTATTAAATCCGATTCTTCTGGCTTTTCTCTGACTACATTTTCTTTTGGCGCAGCTCCCACGACAGCTCCAAGCTCCATCCTCTTTGCCACAAATCCATCATGGTAAAATTCTCTTACATATGTCGCCGCTAATCCGATTTGATTTCCATAAGATGAGTATCCGTCAGCTGCCGTCTTTGAGATTACTGATTGAGGTAATTTATTTGGCAATGTATCTTCGATCGGCTTTGTTATATCGCCTGCACCGGTAACTCTCATCGCCTGGTAAACATAGCTTCTCCCCGAGAGGGGATCTCTTATAGCTCCTCCAACGCAGGTTCCGGCCCCTCCGAATGGCTCTATCTCTGTTGGATGATTATGGGTTTCGTTTTTAAACATGAGCAGCCATGGCTTTTTTTCTCCGTCTTCATCGACTTCGATTTCTATGCTGCAAGCATTTATTTCATCTGATACTTCTTGATCTTCCAGCTTTCCAATCTTTCTAAAATACCTGCCTACGATTGTCGCCATATCCATAAGAGTCATTTCTTTTTCTTCTCTTCCGGTCTCTGATCTTAGGCTCAAGTATTTTTGAAATGCTTTTTCAATATCACTTTTAAATTTTCCTTCTTCTATTTTGAGATCTGTTATTTCTGTTTCAAAAGTAGTATGTCTGCAATGATCCGACCAATAAGTATCTAGCACTAGAATTTCCGTTTCTGTCGGATCTCTATCTTCTGTTATGAAATATTCTTGAATATAAATTAGATCTTCTTGAGACATAGCAAGGCCCATATCTTCTCTAAATTCTTCCAGCTCTTCTCTGTCCTTTTTTATGAATCCATTAAATATTTTTACTTCTTCAGCTTCCGGAGATTTTTCGACTATTATTTTATTTAAATCTTTTTCTCTATTTTCGACCGGATTTATCAGATAGTCTTTGATTTTTAGGATTTCATCTTCTGAGATATCCCCCTCAAAAACTATTAGCTTTCCGCTTTTTATCTTTACACTCTCGTCACCATTCAATATCATAAAGCATTGCATGGCTGAATCGGCTCTTTGGTCGTATTGGCCCGGTAAATTCTCATATGCGATATATTTCTTTTCATCGAGATCCAAATTATCCAATACATTATCGGTTACTTTTTCACTCAATATATTTTCTTTTAATTTTTTTAAATCTTTTTCATCTGCTCCAAATATATCGTAGATATTGTAGATTAAAAGCCCCTGTAAACTTTCAATCCCCAATCTCTCTTTTAATTCTTTTAAAAGAGATTCTGATTCTACTCGAAATCCTTCTTTTTTTACAACAAAAACCCTATAATTCATCTTATCCCCCTTGTGCAAGCTTGATTTTTAATCGGATCTTATCTCAATTTTAATTCAATCTTATTATACACTTTACAATGCGATTTTCCAACAAAAACGAGCTTATAAAGAAAGACATCCCCTTTAGAATGTCTCGCTTTAATTCTTTATTTGTTTTTATTTTGAATTACATAATTCGGAGCTGTATAATATCTTCTCGCTCCTGAAATCAAGGCCTGATTTCCAATTCTCGTATATAGTCCTTGAAATTCTTCTTTGTAAATGAACATCCCTATCACTGAAGCATATGGAGTGATGCTATAGCTTCCGTCTTCTTCAAATTCTATAAAGTCGACCTTTTCCATATCAAAATAATCCTGATAGATATAGTTTTGGCCCAGAAGATCTTTTAATACCTTCTCCCATTCATCTTTAGAGTATTCTCTGCCGGCATATACCTTATATGAGGCATAACCGTCATATGGTTTGAGTATATAGGAATCTTTGTCATTTAATACTTTTTCAAAATCTTCTTCTGTGATAAATTCTTCTGTATTGGGAATATGAGCTTTAAGGAATTCATTTTCTCTATCGCTGAGTATTTTTTGAGTCGCCTCTAGTCTCAGTATCTTAAAAATCAATTTAGTATGCATTATCTGAGATCTGAAAGAACCTATCATGACAAATGCATCTTCCATATAGGCATTTATAAATTGTTCTATCTCATCTATATTTTCCATGATATCCATGGTTACTGCCCTTCTGTATACCATGTCTATCCTATATTCTCTATGCATTAATTTCCCATTTTTATATTCAATCTCTCTCGGGTCGACGATCTCGCAATTATAGCCTGCTTCATTATAAGCTTCTTTAAATCTTATAAATTCATTTGTCGTTCCCTTATCTATAAAGTCGACAATGGCTATATTTGGTTTATCATTAGCTCTCTTTGACTCTCTATAAATCTCTATCGACTTTTTAACCCAGCTGTCAAATAATTCAAATCTCTTTATCTCGTATTCTCTTTCAAATTCTTTAAAAGCTTTTGACTCTCTCATTATCGATCCCAATACCATCTCTTCGTTCATCGCAGAAGATCCATCAGTATTGAATTCACAGAATTTATAATCGCCAATTCCATTATAAAATACATCATATCTACATATGGGAACGGGAATATCGTATCCTGGATCGTGGAGGATGAGTTCTTCAAGTTTTTTTGAATATTTAAAATGGGTTCTGTATTCGGGATTATTTAGATATTCATTTGTAACTTTTCGGGTTATTTCCATGAGAGTTTTAGAAATTTCTTTAAATTCCTCTATATTTTCTCTCCCAAAAAACATGCCCTGATATGTAACGGGGATGGGTTTGTTTTTATATATGGCGCTGGAATTATTGACCCTGTCCTGCATTATCTTGTAATCTTCAAAATAATCCTCGGGATTCGACTTTATTATCTTTAAATAATTTTCTACTAATTCTCTATTAAACATCTGTCACCTCTATTTTCTCTTTCAGAACTGCCGCTTTCAATCCTTCTTCTTCATATATATTCTTAAACAAAACCCTCGGATTTATACCTTTTCGAGATAATTCTTCTATCGATTGAAGGTATTTTTTCTCTTCCTCGCTTAGGCCTTTCTTTGCCATATCTATCAATAAATCTGCCCATTCGGATATCTCTTTGCCCATATATATTGCCTTCATACCGAATTTTGAAGTACTTTTTTTAGCCTCTTGGACATCTTCATAGCTGAGCCCACCAAATATATCGACCAATTTATTTAGATTCTCTTCAGAATACATAAGCCCTTTTATTAAAGCTGCGGCAGAAAAGTTTAGAGGATATGGAACGGCGTCCATCATCCTGAATTCGAGATATCTCTTGAGTCTCAAATCCGGAAAAACGATGGATACCGCATGGTAAATTTCATCATCTCCATGTATCGATGGATCGAATATATCCTTAAATAATTTTCCCTCTGTCGACTTAAGTACGCCATCATTATCGGTAAATATTATATCGCTATTCAATATATAGTCAGCGTACTTTGAGTATGAGAAATCACTATCAAATGCAGTCGGTAAAACTCCGGATCTTTTTTTATCGGTATTCTCCCATATATACTGCCTTAAATTATAGGATTCATATGGCTTCGACTCGAATATATAAGAATTGTCGTACATGGCGTATAGAATTGGCGACAAAGCAGATCCTACTCTATATTTGTTGACGCAATCCTCTTCCGAAAAATAATCGATGGCTACTTGGACTGCACATGTTCCCTTCATCATATTATGAGCTGCAGATGCGGTCTCTCCACATTTCTTAAAATAATTATACATATAATCATATCTTTTTTTCGGTGAAATTGTGATATCATCAATTTTTGTGACGGGATGATATCCCAGAGCGATCATAGTCTGACCATTTTCATCAAGTATCGGAAATAATTCCTCCATAAAAGAAGTATAGTATTTCACTAAGTCATCGATATTCTCTTGAGCATCTATACTGAGTTCAAATTGAGCTGCAGGTTCGGTACTTATGGTATAGGGTTCTTTTCTAAGGCCGAGCAGGTAATCGTCGTTATAATATCCTTCCCAGCCTTTTTTCTCTATTTCCTTTAAAACCTCTTCAACTCCATTTTCTCCATAGTATGAAATGCTTTTTAAGCTTTCTTTATCAATGATGAAATGTTCAAATTCTATGCCGATTCTCTTTTCTTCTCTGTTTTTTTCACCGGATTTGAAATACTCAATAAGTCTATCCCTTTGAGCTTCATAATCAATCATAACCGGCCTCCTTTAAAATCTGTACAAAAAAATGAATCCAGCTTAGACTGAATTTCATAATCTATCTAGACATTATATACCCATAATTTATCTATTAATTTAAATTATTGGTTATCGTCATAATATTAAATTAATCTATATAGATAATTTTTTCTTCTCTATTCTTTTCCTCCGGTTTTTCATCGGGATATCCGATAATCATTGCCGCATAAACTTTTTCATCTGAAGGAATTCCCAATTCTTCGTATAATGATCTAATTCCGGGGTCTTCGTTAAGATATTTAAACTGATTTATCCAACAAGATCCAAGTCCGTAATTTTCGACTGCCAGATATAGATTTTGCATCGCAGTCGAGCTATTTGCAATTCCATCATCTGAATCTACTGGAACAGATATGATTACAAAAACCGGAGCATCATGGAGCGAATATCTAGGTATTCCAAGTCCTTTTTTAATCGCCTCTTCAAATCTGGCGATGATATCTTTATTCCTTATTACAGTAAATCTCCTATCCTGTTTGTTCATTGCAGTCGGAGAATAAATCGCCGCCTCCATTATTTTTTCTATTAAATCTCTTTCTACCTCTCTATCTTCAAATTCCCTTATACTTTTTCTATTTTTTACAATTTCTAAAAATCCTTTCATCTCTTCACCTCTTCTAATTTTGCGCCGGTCAATCTGATCAAGTCTTCAACTTTGATCTTTATTTGCGTGCCGATCTTTCCGCCGCTTACTATGATTCTATCTAAATCTAATGCTGAAATATCTAATACAGTATCGTATTTTTTTGTCATTCCAATCGGAGAACAGCCTCCCCTTATATAGCCTGTCAGCTTTTGCAATTCACTTGGATTTACAGGCATAACTGACTTTTCTCCCAATATCTTTCCCAATTTTTTCATATCTATTTCATTTGCGACGGGAACCATGCATATATATATTTCTTTGGAAGATCCTCTCAATACTAGTGTTTTAAATACAGATTCTTTTGATTCGCCTATCTTTTCCGCTACAGATATACCATCTATTTTCCCGTCATTTTCGTATTCGTATATATCATAATCTATTTTTTGAGAGTCGAGAATTCTCATAGCATTGGTCTTTGTTTTTTTAGACATTATTTTCTCCTTCGATCTTCTCTAATAAATTATTCAAAGCCTCGATTTCCATCTTTGCAATTCCACTAATCGGATAGTCGTCGGCAACTGCCAGTCCGGCTTGAGCATAATCCGCCGCTTTCTCGGGGTCGAGCAAAGAATAGTAATTATAATAGGCAAGTACTCTCCTTGCATTTATATCATGGTCGACTTCGATTTTATCTTCAATCTCGGCATAAAATTTTGATGCTGTAAAATTATCTCTTGCAATAAAAGAATAATAGTATATGAATTCGTATATTATTGATTGCCTCTGCCTTGAATTTAAAATCTCGTATCTTTCTTCTATCTGCCTGATTCTCGTCTGGATGATAGCCTCGTCTTTTATATCAATTCCCTTATAATATATATATAAATTAATGAATACTGCAAATACATTTTCTTCTTTTCTAATCTTTATCAGTGGAAGATCTTTGGGTCTAGTCCCGATTATCAATTCGGTCTGCAATTTTTGGTATATCCCCGCCAATTCGTGGTCTTCACGCTTTTTATTTTTAAAGAGCCTAACTAAATAACCGTCATTAAAATTACCCCCCGCCTCTCTGGGAATCATACGGGAGATTATCATAATGACGGTTACTGCGATAATTAGAATTACATAATTCTTTCTTCCAAAATAAAATGCCATGGATATCGGTATTAAAGTCAAAATATTCGCCAGATATCCACTCCTATAGTAATTTATATGATTATTATCAGTGACTTCATTATTTGGAGCCATTACAGCAAGGCAAAAATCATTATTGAATCCATCGAGTCTTAATTTAAAATTTTCGCCCTCTCTGAAAATCGTAATCCCCAAAATCTGAAAACCTATAAAGCTGTAATTATTAAAGACACCACAAGCTACACGACTCAATTCTGATATCAGTTTTTGGACTATTAGAGTCATGAATACTGTAAATAAGAATTTATAAGCTATATATATGGTATTTAATAATGAATTTTCTACACCGAAATTACAAATTGCTATCAAGATTGCAATTATAAGCAGTAGAATCGGTGCAAGTCGCTTTATAAGCCTCATAATTTATTTTAGCAGCAACTCAGGTAATTTTAGAGGTGCCACATATTCATCCCCTTTATACACTCTCATATTTCCTCCGGAAATTTCATCGATGAGCATAATTTTACCGTCTTTGTCTTTTCCAAATTCTAATTTCAAATCATATAGGCTGAGATCCGATGTCTCAAGAATTTCTTTTATGACATCAGAAAATTCTTTTGTAAGTTTGAGTAGAGTATCGTATTCTTCTGCCGTTGCAATGCCCAGCATAACTGCAATATCCTTAGTTATAGGTGGATCTCCCGCTTCGTCGTCTTTTATCGTTATCTCGACCAGTCCGTCTAATTTATCGCCTTCTTTAATGTATTTACCGAATCTTCTATAAAAACTTCCGACAGCTCTGTATCTGCATATGCACTCAAGTCCATCTCCAAATGGTTCAGCTGCAACAACTTCCATCGTCTTCTTTTCCAAATCGGCATCTACATAATGAGTTGGAAGGCCTCTTCTCTTAAATGTTTCAAAAAAGAATTTGGTAACCCTTAGTCCAGCTTCCCCGGCTCCTTCCATAGTCAAACCTACAGTATTAGCTCCCGGGTCAAATACTCCATCTTTACCCGTAAGATCATCTTTAAATTCCAATAGCATATTTCCATTTCCCAATCTGTATAGATTCTTAGTCTTTCCGGTAATTACAAGCTGCATCTCAATCCCCCAATTTCTTTTTGATTCTAAAGTCTATTTTTGAATATTCCATATACTATTATACTATAGTTCAGAGAATTTAAAAAGAGAAAAAGAATCTTATATGAATAACTTAGACTATTATTTAACAGCTCTTTTGTTTAATTTCTCATTTATCAAAGAACTTAATTTAAAGCTCTCCTTTGAAATAGCCGCTCCGAGTAAAAGACCCATCAAGACATCGCTTGGCCAATGAACTCCTATGACAACTCTGCTTGTCGCTATTAAAAAAGGCATGGCCGTCAAAAATATATCTGCAAATTTATTTGACTTTCCATTCTTCTTTAAATAAGTTTTAAATGTCCAATAAGTCGCTGCGCTGACAGTTGAATGTCCACTTGGATAAGAATAGCCTGCCTGTGACATCCTCATAAATTCTAAAGGTCTCAATCTCATAAATATATTCTTAAATAATTCTACCGATATCAAGGCGATTATAGTCGCAGTCAAAATGGTTATAAATAAATTAAAATCCCTCTTATAAAAACTATAGGCCAATGCGATTAGATAAATAAATATATAAGAAATAGTATCTCCTATTCTCGTCAATATATATGGATAAATCCTTTCCTCTGATATTATATTTTGTATATGATTTATGATTATATGATCAAGATTAATACCGCCTCTTTGTCTTATAGTAAATCCAAAGATTATGACAGCAATTATGATATAAATCGAAAATCTCTTATTCTTAATTCTAAAAACCCTCTTTCCAGACTAGAATATTATACCCAAAGAAAATCCTCATATAACAAATTTTTTGGAAATTTAAAAAATTAAAAGATTAATCTGTCAATTATATTTCAATAATTTTAAAACTAATTTATTAAAAAATCCCTATCGATATTCAATTATTACTTAATAAAATAAATATGAGATAGGACAAGTCCATAATCAAAGAGATGGTTATAATCGAGAGTGACAATCTGCTTATTTTATATTCCCTTCCGCTATCGATACAATCGTGGATCATTTTATTTTCTCTAATTGGAATCGCTGCTGCGATATTCATTCTAATCACCGTATATACCACGGTTATAACTTCTTTTTTGAAAAAGAAAATTCCGAAATTTATCAAAATGAGAGGTAGTATATACAAAAATGCGGTAATTTTTGATAGCTTCTTCATTATTTCATTCTTTTTTATATCTATTTCTCTTATAAGTATTTTGTCAGAATATTTTTCATCTAAAATAATCATCGACGATACCAGAATAATCAGATATATATTTATAATAGCCACGAATCCCATAAATTTATAATTAAATAAGAAAATATAACTGATCATCAAAAAAATAAAACTTATTATTATGCTTCTTTCCTGTGATATAAGGAGCTTATTCAACTCTTTTTTATCGTATACGAATCTCCGATCTATTCCATTGAGCAGAGAATAATTTCCTGTTTTTATAGCATGACCATATGGTAAGAAGGTTGTAAAAGTTATGAAAGGATAAAGTGACAATACGATTATAGCTGGAATATTATTTAAAATTCCAGTTTTAGAGTACTGAAAAATAGCATATATGAAAAATAGAATTTCGAATATAACAAATATCTTAGACAATTTTCTTTTTTCTATATAATCCACAGCTTCACCTGGATCTTGTGTCAGTTTTTCAATATCTACTTCCAAGATCTCAGCGATATCAATTAAATTTTCAATACCCGGTTCTGAAAAATTATCTTCCCAATTTTCTATATCATCTTTTGAGATATTTAATTTATTAGATAAATCATAAATAGAATAACCCTTTTCACATCTGTATTTTCTTATATTATCTCCAATCATGATTTCCTCCATAATCTTCTTTTCTTATAATTATATCTTAACTTAAATTAACAATCTCAAAATTTATAATATTATATGAAAAAAGCATCGAATTAAATATTTAATCCGATACTTATATTAAAAATCAATTTAATTTAACGCCTTGCTGGTTTTATATTTAAATCTGGATAAAAAATAAAAAGAGAATGCTATATAGACAATTGAAATATAGAATAAAGGGCTAGATACATCTTCAACTGTAGCTATATCTCCGATTGACTTGGCATTTGCTATATAAATATGATTTCTTATTGCAAATAGTATTGAAGCAATAAAATTTATAGCAAATAATGATAAAAATAGTCTATTTTTTCTTATCGAGTTTCGATTGATCTTATTTAAATCTAAATAAGAGTATAAACACAATGAAAATAGAAATAAGACTATAAAAAATATAGGATTAAACATAGAGACTCCTTTCGTATTTTTTTAAATTAATTCTTTGTTCTAATTTATTTTCTAATAATATCATTATAAACCATGACTCCTTATATATAAAGCAGATTACAAAATTATATGATTTTAAAGAATTATAAAACTAGTAAAATTATATGCTAATTATGTTACAATTAAATACAGATAATTAAATTTATGATTCTATAAATTGTAAGCTGTAAATTTTGTTATTTTAAATTATTTAATCTGAAAGGAGAGATTTTATGAACAAGAAGAGGTGGTTTGCAGTTGGGCTTGCGATTATTATTTTCGCAGTTTCATTTATAGTTCCCAGCTACAAACCTGAGGAAGAGGATATTGGTCTAATATTGGAAAAGATGTTGCCATATGGTCCATTTAAGACGGGATCTTCACAAATTGTTGAATCTGTCATAGAGCAGGGAAGTTCAGGCGACAAAATAGCTAAAATAGTATTGGACGGTACGATAACATCAGCAGCTCCATCGGCTCTAGGAGCTACGGGATATGACCACGAGTTTTTCATGTCTCAATTGGATTCTATAGACAAAGATCCGAATATTAAAGGGATTTTATTTATTGTTAATTCGCCGGGTGGCGGAGTTTACGAAAGTGCAATGATAAGAGATAAGATTTTGGAAATAAAGAGCCACAAGGATATCCCCATTTATGTAAGTATGCAACAGGTGGCTGCAAGTGGAGGTTATTATGTGTCCGCACCTGCAGATAAGATATTTGCAACAGAAGAAACATGGACTGGTTCTATTGGAGTTATAATTCAGTCAATGAATTTTGACGGATTATTTAAAAAATATGGAATCGGCGTAAATACTATTAAATCGGGAGCGAGCAAGGATATGGGATCTCCATTTAGAGAATGGAATGATTCCGATAGGGAGATATTTCAAAATTTAGTCGACAATTCTTATGAAAAATTCGTAAATGTAGTAGCTGAAGGTAGAAATATGGATCCCAAGAAGGTCAAAAAGATAGCAGACGGAAGGATATATGACGGAATACAAGCCCTAGAAAACGGATTGGTGGACGGCATAGGATATAAAGAAGATGTACTTGAGGCTTTAAAAAATGACAATGATCTCAATTCAGCATCTATAATAGAATACAGAAATGTCAAACCTCCGACTTTTTATGATTTAATAATGACTTCAAAAGCAAAGATTACAGGCAATCTCGACCCGACATTGATGCAGCTTCAGTCGATATTGGCTAATCACGGAAATGATACTCCAAGGCTAATGTACCTCTATGGAGGTGAATAATTTTGGATGAAAGAGATTTAAATAAAAATTTGGAAGGCGAACAAAATAATTTTGAAATCAATGATGATATCAGTCAGGCAAATGATGAATCTAATCGAGCATTTGCAGAAAATGATATGGATGATAATTTTGAATCTGAAGATGAGAGAAGACATGATATAAATCAGAAAAAAGCTTCTGATTCATATGAGGAAGATTTTAAATACAATAAATATCCCAATTTCTTTTTTAGCGGATTCTTTACGAGATTATTTGCATTCACCATTGATTCAATAATAGCAGCTTCTATTTCTAAACTGCTAATAGACGGGAGTATAAATCTTTTTTTGAATGACTATTATATTCCAAAATCGGTCTATAATTTAGCTCATATCATAGTATTTTTACTTTATTTTACTATAATGACATATGCTACAAATGGACAAACTCTCGGAAAGATGATATTCGGCATAAGGGTGGTTTCTTTTAAAGAAGAGAGATTAAAATTATCTACAGTCATAGTAAGGGAATTTTTTGGGAGATATATATATACTTATGGAATCCTATTTTTGCTATACGCAATATGCGGATTCACTTCTAAAAAACAACATCTTATGGATATGATAGCCGATACTTCTGTAGTAAATGAAAATACAATCAAAGCTTATTTAATGCACGATATCGAAAACTATAAAGAAGATATCGCATATTAGTGATCAATAAAGATAAAACTCCTCTGAATTTAAAATTCAGAGGAGTTTATTATTTTGAGGACATCATTCCATAGACAAAATTAAATACATTTACAAATATCAATAGATATAAAATAAATTTCGTATCCTGATATGATACTAAATTCATCATCTGAAGTATTATAAGTATAATCAGTAATGCCATTAATAATATCTGTATAGTCCATCTGTTTTTCATATAGAAATCCTCCATATCAGTGTTTAAAATCCAAATTGAAGCAAATACCATTTTCCAAATCACTTTATTTGAATTAATTTATTTATTTCCGATTCCTCTAATTCTCTATAATCTCCTTCTGCCAAATCTTCATCGAGATCAAGCCATCCTATCGATAATCTCTTTAAATCAATAACTCTCATACCCACCGATTCAAACATCCTCTTTACCTGATGGTATTTACCCTCTTTGATGGATACTATTACTTTTGAGATCTCGCCTCTCTGAATGATTTCAAGCTTTGCAGGCAATGTATGATAATCTTCCTTATCGAGATATATTCCATTCTTAAAAGCTTCAATCTCGCTCTCACCAACTCTGCCTTGAATATAGGCTTCATATCTCTTCACTATTTCCTTTTTTGGAGAAATGATATTATGCGTTAAATCGCCGTCATTGGTTATAATCAAAAGCCCTGTCGTATCGATATCGAGTCTTCCGGCCGGATAAGGTCTGTATATCAAATACTTTTCATCGAGAATATCTAAAACTGTTTTATGCATATTATCTTCAGTTGCCGATATATATCCCTTCGGCTTATTCATCATTATATAAATATGCTCTTTGTATTCTACTATCTCACCAGCGATTTTGACTATATCTGAAATTGGAGAAATTTTTACAGATGAATTGTCGATTAAAATATCATTTACTGATACTTCACCTTGTTTTATAAGGCTTTTAACTTCTTTTCTCGACCCATATCCCATATTGGAAATCAGCTTATCTATCCTCATCATCTTTGACATCTTCTCTATCCTTTGATTTTTTTCTAAATCCTCGCATTTTCGGCTTTAACTTTCTAAATATAAATCGGATCAATAAAAATAATATTATCAATAGAACTATATAGGGGAGCATATAGATTAAATTTATGATTATATTGCCCAGTCCGATGACAAATCCCTCAAAAGAACCTGTTATCGCATTCTTTAACCTTTCTGGATAAGATGTTCTGGTCGTCTCGACATTGCTCACTTGCTTTACTTCTTTGATCCATATATTGATGGTGCTGTAATCGACCTTGTCGTCAATATTTAAAAGATCTGATTTTAGTATTTCCTTATCGGAAACAGTGTCCGCAAGGCTGTCCTCTATCTTTATCATGGTCTCTACATCTTCAGCATTTGCGAGTAGTTCTCTCAATCTCTTTTCTTTTTCCTCAAGCACTTCCAATCTTGTTTTTGTATCTCTATAATTTTTAGTGACATCAGACCTACTTGTTGATTCGGAGACTATGGTTCCCGTTTCACTCGAAATGCTTCTCTTAAATTCTTCAACATTTTCCTTTGGAACTCTAATACTATAATTGGCGGATTTGTATCCTCCTGAATATCCTCTGCCAAATTCGATGCTCGAATCTTCTATATAGCCTTTGACGACTTTGGCCACATTTTCAATAGACTCTATAGATTTGTCGATATCTGTCGTTTCAAATTCAATATTCACTATCACTATAACTTTTTCAGGTTCTAATCCGACAATATCTTCTTGGGCTTCCATGGGCGTAACTTCATCGTCCATAAAATCATCGTATTTTTCATCTGATGCGGGTGCCGAATAGGATTCCTCATAAGAATTCTCTTGAATTTCATTTTTATGATCTAAATTAGATGAGCATCCCGTTAAAAATGCCAGAGCTAAAACAATTGCAAATAATTTCTTCATATGGTCCTCCTTTAAGTCTGACCTATATAAAATATGCCATGAGATAGAGTTTAAGCTTTATTATCTTATCTCAATTCAAATTGCAATTCGATTTGTTGACCATTGATATTTTTAGTCAATTTATATCTTCCCGGTTTTAAATTGTCAAAATTTTCATTTAAATTTATCGCCATTCTCCTAGTGCTATTTTGTGGTATGCTTATTTCAGCCTCTTCAATATCATAATCAAAAGTATCGCCGGTCGGATCGACTATTGTGAATTTTGAATCGGTTATCAGATTTTCAGATGAAATATTCTTGATATATATTTCGATTTCATCCTTTGCCGCATAAATCGGTTTGGAGAGTGCAATGGAATAATCTGCCGTCTTTACTATTGTAGCATCGTCCATAGCTGCTTCTTTTGCGCTTTCATCCTTATATTCTGAGTTTCCGTCTCTATCTATATCATCAATTTTCTCTAGCGCTTCTTCGGATTCATCTATCGCCTTTTCTTCGGATTTTTTCTTTTCTCCGGTTTCTTTTTTTATATTTTTATCCTCTTTATCAGGCTTTGAAGAAACTTTTTCTTCGATTCTAATATCTTTCTCCGCCACGATTTCATCAGTCTTATTATCCTTACCCAATTTCGGTATTATCTGCGATCCTGCGGCAATCACTACTACGAATACAGCTGCTATCGCTATAAATTTAGTAGTCTTTGGAGTCAGTAGATTCAGTATTCCCGGTCTTTCTATTTGTTCTTTCATCTTTTTGTCAAAATCGGGAGAAAATTTAATTTCTTGTTTTGAAAGCTCTTCATAATGCCTTGCTTTATCTTCTGAATATTCATTTAAAGCTCTTTTTATAATATCTTTTTTATTCATCTATATCACTTAACTCCCCGAGTGCAAATACTATCCTCTTTCTGCCTCTCTCTGCTCTTTTCCTGACATTGTCCTTTTTAATTCCCAAGGTCTTAGCTATCTCTTCATCACTCAATTCATTTACATATCTAAGTATAAGTACATCTCTGTATTTGTCGGGCAATTTATTTATGGCTTCAACTGCCCTCCTGTAATCGTCTTTTAACTCAAATTCTTCGCTAATATCCGGAAGAAGTCCCATATAGCTTTCGTCGAATTTAATATTTCTATTTTTATTTTTTCTATATATGTCTAAAGCTGTATTTTTAGCTATTATCCCTATATAGGCCTTGCTTTTGGAACTGCCGATATCCTTTATTTTATCTAAGGACTTGGCAATCTTGAGTATCGATTCGCTGACTGCATCTTCTGTCTTAGCCGGATTTTGTAAAACCTCATATGCTATGACATAGATATAATTCCTGTATTTTTCATAAATGGAGAGCAATTTACCTTTGTCCTGCTCATTCATTGTAAGGGTAATAATAAACATCATTTCCTCCTTTGCATCTATATGCAAAGTATACCATATTTTACAATTTATTTTAATCTGTCAATCACCAATATAACGATTAATCAGATTTTTTGTGACAAATTATAAAATTTTCAGTCTCAAATTTAAATATGATAAAAGATTTAATCGCAATATTTTTATATACTAATTTTATTTTTGCATATTCTCCTTTTTTAAGATATAATGAAATTGGATTGCAGAGTAGAGGATAGTGCGTAAAGTGTCAATGAATGGGAAGTTGTCATTGAACGAAAAACTTTATGTTTGCGGTGCTTTCTTCGCGTCCGCTGCCACGTAAACTTCTTTATGTGGCAACTGCAAATTGCTAATAAGGAGGTTTTAAAGTTGAATAATTTTAAAGATGCGAGAAAACTTGCAGTAGCCGGTATTTTGATCGCTATCGATATCATATTGACACGTAATTTATCGATAGAAACACCGGTAGTTAGGATTGGATTTGCATTTATAGCCGCCGGACTTCAAGGTGCATTATTGGGACCTGTTTTTGGTGGGCTGACAGGTGCTGCAGCTGATTTAATAGGAATAACATTATTTCCTAAGCTGGCCGGATTCTTTCCGGGATTTACTGTATCTGCTTTTGTCAGATCATTCATTTACGGATATTTCTTTTACCAAAAAGATATAAATGTAAAGAGGATAGTCATGGCATCAGTCACAAGTACTGTGGTCGTTTCCCTTATAATGAATACCATCTGGCTTAAAATAATAACCGGAAATCCATTTTTAGCGCTTTTAGCTACTAGACTTGTCTCAAGTGGAATCTTGATGGCAGTTGAAATTGCAGTATTTTCAGTTATCTTAGGACGACTGGTAAGAGAATCCAACAAGATATTAAACCGCAAGAATGTCATGTAGATTCTCATATAATAATGCCGTTACAGAATTTCTGTAACGGCATTGATTTTTCTATATCACTTATGCTAAAGAAAAAGGACTCCAATAATTATAATAGGCCTATGACTTCAACGGGAATCTCTATATTTTTTATAAATTCTCCGCAATCATTATAATTTATAGTTACTAAAATGCATGTCGCAGGCCCTGCACTCTTATTTAAATCCAATTCCGTTTCAAAAATGACGGCTTTTGAATTTAAACTTCTCTCGATATTTTTTATTTCTTCTCTTATTCCCTTTGATCCGACAGGTAGTATATCGTTGATATTAGGATTATTTCTCATGGCTTTTATTTCTGATATCTCCGGTATATCTTCTATATTTTTAATCACTTCATCCCCTATATAAGGTCTGCCCAATGCCAAGATTAAATCTTTTTTCTTAGCTCTATATACGGGTATATCCCTATCTTTTGAATATCCGATTACTGTGATTCCAATTCCGGTCTGCTCAGTTTTAAAATTCTCTTCGCTACTTCCGTTCAGCATCTTATCGAGATCCATATCTATTGAAGACATGGCTCTTTTTATTCCCCCTATTATCCTTCTACCTGTAGGCTCCATCTCGACGCTTAGATTATTTATCAGTAAAATAGGTTCTGCACCATATGCTATGACCTCTGTCAAGCAAACTCTAGCAGAAAAATATCCAACTATTTCAGGATCCGCCTTGACTATATCGTATTTTTTTAAACCTATAGCTCCCGATGAGTCATTTGCTATTACAAGATTATGACTATCGAATTTAAATAGGCTCAAATCTCTATATGATTCGATATTTTTCATCTACAAGCTCTGAGTAGCAGTTATTATCGCCAATTTATATACATCATCTTCACTGCAGCCTCTCGATAAATCCGATATTGGAGCATTCAGTCCTTGAAGGATTGGCCCAATGGCTTCAAAATTTCCGAATCTCTGGGCTATCTTATATCCGATATTTCCCGATTGAAGATCTGGGAATATAAAGACATTGGCTTGTCCGGCAACTTTTGAATCCGGCGCTTTCTTTTTGCCGACTTCAGGCACGAATGCGGCATCAAATTGAAGTTCTCCATCTATTTCAAGATCCGGCGCCATTTCCTGAGCTAATTTTGTAGCTTGCTCGACTGCTTCCTGTTCAGGTGATGATGCCGATCCCTTGGTTGAAAAGCTCAGCATTGCAATCTTAGGGTCGATTCCAAATAACTTTGCCGTCTTTGCTGTTTCAACTGCCATCTCCGCCAATTGCTGTGGTTCAAGTCTGATATTTATAGCTATATCAGAGAATATATATCTCTTGGAATCGGGGCTTATCATTACCATGGCTCCACTAATTCTCGATACTCCGGGGACTGTCTTTATGATTTGAAGTGCCGGTCTGACAGTATTACCTGTCGATCCTACCGCACCGCTAACCATACCGTCTGCTTTTCCGAGATATACAAGCATGGTTCCAAAATAATTATTGTCTTTGAGAAGTATTTTTGCCTCATCTTCTGTAGCCTTTCCCTTTCTCCTCTCCACAAATGCATCGACCATATAGTCGAATTCATCATAAGAGTCGGGATTTATTATATCTATTCCTCCGAGATCAATTCCTTCATTTTTTGCTATTTCATTTATCTTATCTTCATCTCCGAGAATGATTGGCTTCACGATTCCTTCCTTTTTCAATCTAGAACAGGCCCCTAAAATTCTCTTGTCCTCTCCCTCAGGAAACACTATGCTTCTGCCTTTACCTTCAATCTTTTCTTTTAATTCTTCAAATAATCCCATTTTAAACTCCTTTGTCTTAGTCTGTAAAGAATTTAATTTTCCCTTAAAGCTCTTTCCAATGCTATCTTCTCTTCTTCTGAAAGCTCCTGGAGTCCCCTCGCTTTCCTGATTTCTTTTGCATAAGTAGTCGAGCTTTCTCTTCCGAAAATGCTCGTAATAATTATCCCATTTGACCTGCTGTCGAGCAAAGCCAAAGAGAAAGACATTTCATTTGATATATAATCAAATGCATTATATCTGTGAAATCCAATCTTCTGTATAGAAATTGCACTCTTTTTCATAATATCATCAAGTTTTTTCTGAGATAGATTCTCGCTACTGCTAATCTCTTCTTGGATTTCTCTTATCTTGTCGGCATTTTTTTCTATATCCGCACCATGAGAAGCAATAAGAGCCTCCATATCCATCTCGCCCCTGCCCCTCAAAAGCATATCGTATCTTCTTCTAAGTCTATTTAATTTTCGATTAGTCTGCGATAATACCATGAAACAGAATACCACTGCTATCAAAAGCACAATAAACAAAACAACATTGGCGGTTTGTATAAAATTCATGAAAGCTTCCATTATCTGTTCTCCTTAGCTATTTCTTTTAATATATCGCAAGCTTTTAAAACCTCTTCTTCGGTATTGAAATACCCAAAACTGAATCTAGCACAACCTAAATCTTCCGTTCCTAGGCTTTTATGTGCTAAGGGTGCACAATGCAGTCCCGGCCTTATATATATATCGTATTCGTCGCTTAGGATATATCCAAGCTCCGATGAATCCATATTTTTTATATTTATCGGGATTACCGGTCCTCTCCTGTCATCCATGGGACCATAGATTATTATATTCTCTATATCTCTCAATGATTCAACAAATATATCCCTCAATAGATTCTCGTGATCTCTTATTTTTTTAAGACCATTTTCATTTATAAAATCAATCCCCTCTCCCAGAGCGATTATTCCAGGTCCATTTAGAGTTCCACTCTCAAGGCTATCCGGATATATCTCTGGTTGATAAAGATCGCTGGAAAAGCTTCCTGTGCCTCCCTGTTCAAGAGATTTTACCTTAATTCCTTCTTTTATATACATCGCTCCCGTTCCCATGGGTCCATAAAGCGACTTATGTCCCGGATAGCATAGGATATCTATATTCATTTTTTGCACATCTATATCTAAAAAACCTATCGATTGAGCTGCATCTACAATAAATATTATATCCTTATCATTCAAAATTTTTCCTATCGCTTCTATATCAACAATAGTACCTACCAAATTGCTCATATTGGTTATTGCGATTACACCGGTATTGTCTTTTATTTCACATTCAATATCAGATACATCGATAATGCCCTTATCATCTGCATTTACTATGCTAAGTTCTATTATATTATTTCTTTCCAGTTGCTTTAAAGGTCTAAGAACCGAATTATGTTCTATAGATGTAGTTATTATATGCATTCCAGGCTCCACAACTCCTTGAATAGCAGTATTAAGAGCATGAGTACAATTTGATGTGAAAATAGTATTTAAAGAATTTGTGCCATTTACGAAATTCGTCAGCTTTTCTCGAACTCCATAAATCTCTCTATCCATCTTTAAAGCGAGCTTATGCCCACTCCTACCTGGATTTGCACAATAATCATTCATAACTTCGTTTACTTTTCTTATAACTCTTTCCGGCTTGGGAAAAGAAGTCGCTGCATTGTCAAAATAGATCATCATTTCTCCCTAACAATAGGATTAGACCTTAAGTTAACTTAAGGTCATATCCATAATTAATCCAGTCTTTTATATGTCATCTCTAAATATTTGTCTCTTAATTTATGCGCATTTGCTATTAGCTCATCGACTTCAGCCTTAGTTTCCTTACGGAAATCCTCATCTTTGATGCTCTTTAAATTTATAATTACATTGAATAATGCCGCCTCAACTGCTGATGCCAAGAATAATATGCTGCATCCTACATCTGTAATTGCTGATACAGTTCCGTGAACTACAAATGGTTCGAGTTTATTTAAAGCTTTATTTGCGAGTCTAGCGGTGCTTAATGGCACTTCTAATGCGTATTTATAGCCTTCTTGTATAGCCTTTGTCCTCTTTTCTTTTTCTTCATCAGTTTCCTTGGGCATTTTAAAAGCTTCGAGTACTTTATTAAAAGATTCCGCATCCTCGTCCACATATACTTCTAATTTCTGAATTATCTCAAAATACTCATCTTTTAAAGATTCTAATTCATTTTTTATATCATCTCCCAGAGCCTCATATGCTTTCTTTCCATATGAAAGGTTTAAAACCATGATAGAAAGAGCTGTTCCAAGGCCACCTACATATGCTGCCACAGAACCTCCTCCGGGATTAGGATCCTTACCCGATGCATTGTCCAAGTACTGCTTTAAACTTAAATTCATTAATTCCATTTTTATTCCCCCTTAAAATAATCAAAAATTCTCTCTAAATCATCATTATTAAAATAGGATATCTCTATCTTTCCACCTCTTTTACCCGGGATGAGCCTTACTTTTGTAGCTAAGCTCTCTGTCAATCTGTCTTCCATATCCCTGATAAAGATATCCTTCTGAGTAAACTTTTTTTTGGATCTTCTCTCTATATCCCTTATATTAATGGATTTCTCGAGAAGTTTCTTTAAATATTCCATTCTCTTCTTTGGATCTTTTATCGACAATAGGCTCCTGCCTTGACTTGTAGTTATCTCTCCTGAAATTAGATATTTCTTAATTTCCGGCTCTAAATTCAATAATCTCATAATATTTGAAATATGAGATCTGCTTTTACCGACTTTTTGAGAAAGCTGTTCTTGAGTTAAATCAAAATCGTCTATTAATTGTCTATATGCATTAGCTTCCTCTATTGGATTTAGGTCCTGCCTCTGTATATTTTCAATAATAGAAAGTTCCTGTACAGTTTGATCGCTTACAGACTTTACAATGATGGGTATTTGGTCTATCTTGGCTAAAATTGCCGCTCTATACCTTCTCTCACCGGCGATTATCTGATATCCTTCCGAACTTTCTCTGACGATTAAAGGTTGAAGTATGCCATGATCCTCGATTGAACTCGCTAATTCTTTTAGAGAAGCGTCATCAAATGACTTTCTGGGTTGATCCTCTCTAGGCATAATCTCAGCGATATCGACAAATTTTATCTGATCGCCATCGTCAATTCCGGCATCTCTAATTAAAGCTCCCAGTCCTCTTCCAAGTCCGGTTTTCTTTGACATATTACCAAACTCCTTTACTTCTGTCTTGCTAATTCTTTAGCCAATTTGGTATAAGCTATGGCTCCTTTCGATTTGGGGTCATAGTCGATCACCGATTGACCATAAGAAGGAGCCTCGGCCACTCTTATATTCCTCGGTATTATTGACTTAAACACCTTATCTTTAAAGTATTTCTTGACTTCCTCGACAACTTCTATTGCCAAATTATTTCTCCCGTCAAACAT
This sequence comes from Tissierellia bacterium, assembly GCA_030537815.1. Classification (GTDB taxonomy): domain Bacteria; phylum Bacillota; class Clostridia; order Tissierellales; family Peptoniphilaceae; genus Microaceticoccus. Next base: position 24,128 of record JAUNVF010000017.1, read on the forward strand.
AGAAAGCAATACGCCTTCTATTTGGAGATTTCTATTTAGACTCGACCTTACGAGTTCTAATGTATCTATAAGTTGTGATACCCCTTCAAGGGCATAGTACTCACATTGTATCGGAATTAAAACAGAATCACAAGCTACAAGTGAATTTATACTCAATTGTCCCAATGAAGGTGGACAGTCAACCAGTATATAATCGTAATTTTCCCTTTGTATATCTACGATTTCGAGAAGTCTCTGCTCCCTATTATCGAGCGAAACCAGCTCGACCTCAAGCCCGGCTAAATCGGGAGTTGACGGAATTATAGATACTAATTCAGTCTGAGTCTTTAGAATTACTTCGGAAGGTTCTTTGATATGGAGTAATAATTCGTAAACGGTAAACTCCAAATCATTTTTATCTATTCCAAGCCCTGATGTAGCATTTCCCTGAGGGTCCATATCTACTACCAAAACCTTTTTATTTAATTTTCCCAAAGCTGCAGCTAGATTCACTACTGTCGTAGTTTTTCCAACTCCGCCTTTCTGATTAAAAACACATATGACCTTTCCCAAAATAATCTCCTCTTTTAAAATTATAATTCAATTATAGCATATTAGAGATTATATCCAAAATTATATCTCCCGATTGTTTCATGTGAAACATCTCTTTAAAACAGCTTGATTTGAGCTTTTATACTGTTTCACAATGATTTGTAAATTTTAGTCTAATAGAATAAAGCCATTTAAAAGATTTGATATCATCTTAAATGTTTCACGTGAAACATTTATTATAATCTATAAATTATC
>JAUNVF010000017.1:25013-44283 GCA_030537815.1 Tissierellia bacterium
ATTATACTAAATCAGATATAAATAGAGATATCTTAAAATTAATTTATCTACTTTACAATAAAAAATCAAGATCAGAATTAAATACAATAATCTTTTCTCTCTTATATTGATTCTACTTTCTTTAATTATTTGTTTATGAGCTCATTTTTTTAATTATTTCCTCAAAATCTATTTAAATATTTCCATCGATCTATTACATTTTGAATAATCGGTATTCCCGCATAGCAATATAGGGAATGAAATGTTTCACGTGAAACATTCACTCCCTATTCATTAAGATTCTTCAACTAATCTCCATGCGTTCAACAAGGCATCATATGCTGCTCTTTCCCTGATTTTATTTCTATCTCCGCTATATCTCTTCTCAATCAAACTCTTTTTAGACTTATACATGGCTCCTATATATACCAAGCCGATATCATCTCCTGTAGGCCCTGCATATCCTGTAGATGCAATTACTAGATCGGCATTGCTCCTTTGATATAAACCCTCAAGCATTTCATTTAAGACTTCTTCGCTCACTGCTGTATGCTCATTTAAGGTATTTTGATTAACCCCGAGTACTTCTGACTTTATATCATCACTATAAGTTATATATGATTCTTTTAGACATTTAGATATTCCGGGATATCCAATTAATTTTGATGCTATCATTCCTCCCGTTATAGATTCTGCACATGATACAGTGATAGATTTTTTTTCCAATAATTCTCCTAATATTGTGGCTGGATCTTTGATTCCTTCGCCTATATACATATCTCCAAATCTATTTTTGAGTATTTCCTCGTATTCTTCAAATCTTTTAGATGCTTGAGCCTCAGTATTGGCCTTTATCTTTATTTTAATGAAAAGCCCTTCTCTCTTGCTATAAGTAGCTATCGAGTCTTTTCCATGTATCAAATCCTCTATTGTTTTTTCTACTCTCCACTCTCCCATCCCTGATATCCTATAGTATTTAGAAAAATAAAAATTATCTGAAGAGTCGAGATCTCGGTAAATATAGTCCTCAAACATTGGGATCATCTCTCTTGGTGGCCCGGGCATAACTATTATCCTACAAGAATTATGATAAATACTAAAGCCGTCCGCCGTTCCGCATTTATTTGGCAATATATTTGAACCTTTAGGAAATATCACTTGTTTATTATTATTTTCTATTGCAAAAGAATTGCCTTTAAAATATTCTTTTAGTCTTAAAAAACTCTCATCATCTGAAATCAATTCTTTGCCAATAGCTGCCGCAACAGCTTCCTTGGTCATATCGTCCTCAGTTGGACCTAAACCTCCTGTTATTAAGATTATGTCCGTATCAGCTGATTCTACAATTACCAAATTCTTAATCTTATCGAATTCATCATTTACCGCTATTATTTTTTCAGTATCTATGCCTAAATCCTGCATCTTTTCAGCTAAATATTTAGAATTTGTATCTAATATATCTCCGGATAGTATTTCAGAACCTACAGATATTATTTTTGCAATCATCATTATCCCCTCTTTTAAATTATATATTGATTATACCTTTAATTAGACAAAAAAAGAAATGTTTCACGTGAAACATTTCTTATAATGGTTTGTTTTTAGGAGCTCCACCGGCCCTAGGGTATTTTTTAGGAGTTTTTCCCTCTTTTTTTATCAGAATGAGGGATCTATTGTGATCTGATTCTTCTAATGTATAATCTATTTTGTCTTTTAAGCTTCCATTTAATATATTTATCGCATTTTTCGCTTCTTTTAACTCACTGGCTGCTGAAGATCCCTTCATGGCTATAAATTCACCACTCTCTTTGACTAATGGCATACAGTATTCGCAAAGAGTATTTAAAGGAGCGACTGCTCTTGAGACCGCAATATCGAATTTATCCCTGTATTTTACATCCCTTGCCATGATTTCAGCTCTTTCGTGAATCGCCTTTATATCTTTTAGTTCAAGTTCATCTATTACATGCTCAAGAAATCTGATCCTCTTTCCCGAGCCATCTATCAATAAAAAATCAGCATCTTCTATTAATATTTTAAGCGGTATTCCTGGAAAGCCGCCACCTGTACCTATATCTATTATGCTTTTTGCATTTTTTATCTCATCTAATTTAAATAAGAGTGCACAGTCATAAAGATGTTTTAAATCAAATTCGTCTGAGTCGGTTATAGATGTTATATTGAATTTTTTATTCCATTCCAATACTAATTTCTTATAAGTCTCAAATCTACTTATTTGCCTCTCATTTAATTCAATTCCTTCATCTTTAATCTTTTCTAAAAATAAATTAATCATTTTTTCTCCTCTGAATCTCCAAATAAATCAGTATGACATTGATATCAGACGGAGATACCCCCGATATCCTGCTCGCCTGTCCCACTGAATCCGGCCTTATATCATTCAGCTTCTGAACCGCTTCATTGCTAAGACCTTTAATTATCTTATAATCTGATATTTCTTTTAGACTCTTTTTCTCTAATCTTTTAAATTGGTCTATTTGGAACATCTGCTTTCTTATATAGCCCTCGTATTTGATAATAGTCTGAACTTGAGATATTATATCTTTTGCTAAATCAGCCCTGTTCGGATCTAAATCGGCTAAATCTTCGTATTTTATCTCTGGTCTTTTTAACAAATCAAATAAAGATGTCGCCGTTTTTATAGGAGGAGTCGGTATCGTCGATAATGCATTATTTATTTCTTCTGTCGGAGTAATAATGGTATTTTTAAGTCTCTCCAGTTCTTTATCTATCTCTTTCTTCTTTTGATTAAATCTAGCATATCTCTCTTCCGTAACCAAACCTATATCATAACCTTTTTGTGTAAGTCTCAAATCCGCATTATCCTGCCTCAATGTGAGCCTGTACTCTGCTCTTGATGTCATCATCCTATAGGGTTCATTTGTACCCTTAGTTACTAAATCGTCTATTAAAACCCCTATATATGCATCTGATCTATCTAATATGAAAGGCTCCTTGCCCTTTAGATTACAATAAGCATTTAATCCCGCTATAAGACCCTGTGCAGCTGCCTCTTCATATCCTGATGAGCCATTTATCTGCCCTGCAAAAAATAAATTTTCAATTTGCATATGCTCTAATGTCCTTTTTAATATCGTGGGATCTATACAGTCGTATTCTATCCCATAAGCAGGTCTCATTATTCTGACATCTTCAAGACCTATAATTGATTTATACATCTCAACCTGTACTTCATATGGTAAGGTTGAACTTACGCCTTGAGCATACATCTCCTTTGTATCTAGACCTTCCGGCTCTAGAAATACCTGATGTTCATCTCTTTCAGAGAATCTTACTACCTTATCTTCTATAGATGGACAGTATCTAGGTCCTATCCCATCTACAACTCCTGAATACATAGGACTCCTGCTCAGGTTTTTCTCTATTATATCTTTAGTCTTTTTTGTCGTATAAGTCAGATAGCAATCCTTCTGTTCGATTTTTATATCTTCAGCATCATTCATAAAAGAAAAAGGAACTACTTCCTCATCCCCTTTTTGAATCTCCATTTTTGAAAAGTCGACGCTGTCCATATGGATTCTAGCTGGAGTACCCGTTTTAAATCTCCTCAGTTTTATACCATTGTCGATTAGAGATTTAGATAGATATTCGGCAGAAGTCATTCCATGCGGCCCACCACTGTATTTTAATTCTCCCATCAAAATTAAACCTTTTAAATATGTGCCGGTTGCCAGTATCACCGATTTTGCTTTATAAATAGCTCCTGCTAGAGTTTTTACAGCCTTCACTACTCCATCTTCTACTATTATCTCTTCGGCTTCAGCTTCTATGAGCTCTAAATTTTTCTGATTTTCCAAAACTTTTTTCATCTCAACATGGTATTTTCGCTTATCAGCTTGAACTCTAAGAGAATGAACAGCCGGTCCTTTAGATGTATTTAGCATCCTAGATTGAATATATGTCTTGTCTATATTCAATGCCATCTCTCCGCCCAATGCGTCTATTTCCCTTACAAGATGCCCCTTGCCTGTGCCTCCAATATTTGGATTGCATGGAAGATCAGCTATGGACTCCATACTTATGGTCATTACCAATGTCTTTAAACCCAATCTCGAACAAGCAAGGGCAGCTTCACATCCTGCATGTCCTGCTCCGACGACAACTATATCATAGTCTCCGTCTACAAAATATTTCATTTCCAATTTATCACAGCCTTTATCTATTTTCCTATACAAAATTCACTGAATATCTTATCCAATACAGATTCCTGCGTCGTCGATTCACCGGTTATCTCACCCAATTTCATCCATGCATTTCTCAAATCTACTTCAATACAATCAATAGGTATTCCCAATTCGACGTCATTTAATACATTTTCCAGGCTATTTACAGCCTGTCTCAACAGATTCTCATGTCTGGTGTTTGTTATTATTATATCATTGTCTATGCTTATATCGCCGATATAAAATAAGTCGACTATAGCTTTTTCAAGCTCTTTTATGCCTATTTCGTGATTCATTGAAGACTCTATTATCTCGACATCGCCGAGTCTATTTTTTATTTCTTCTTCGGCTACGACAGATCCTAGATCTACTTTATTTAATAATACGATGACTTTTTTATCTTTTATGATATCCAATATTTTATAGTCTTCTTCATCTAGCTCTTTTGATATATCGAATATCGCAATTATCAAATCCGCATCTCTGGATAGCTCAAGTGATTTCTCGACACCTATTTTTTCGACTATATCATCAGTATTTCTTATACCGGCAGTATCGACAATTCTTATTGCCACTTCATCGATATTGATAAATTCCTCTATCATATCCCTCGTAGTTCCGGGCACATCAGTTACTATCGCCCTATTTTCCCTTAGAAGATTATTTAAAAGCGATGATTTACCAACATTCGGCTTTCCGAGTATGATGGTATTTATCCCGTCTCTTATTATCTTTCCCTTATTGGCCGAATTTATCAATTCATATATATCTTCTTTCAGCTTTTTACCTTCGACCAAAAGATCTGAAGTGTCGAGCTCCTCCTGGCCATCTTCTGAAAAATTGATTGCCACTTCAACGAGCATTAAAAGATTCATCATCCTCTGTCTAAACTGAGAGATTTTATTTTTTAGACCGCCTTCCAGCTGTGTCAATGACTGTTTATATGAGGTTTCCGTCTTGGATTTTATTATATCGATGACTGCTTCCGCCTGTGAAAGATCTAAACGTCCATTTAGAAATGCCCTCTTTGTAAATTCTCCCTTATCAGCTATTTCAGCACCATTATTTAATAGGAGTTCGAGGACTTTCTTAACGCTTACAATACTTCCATGAGTGTATATTTCTACCATATCCTCACGTGTATATGTATAAGGAGCATACATAAAAGCTATAAGAACTTCGTCTATCAGCTCATCTCCGTCGTAGATATGGCCGTAAATCAATCTCTTATTGTCATTTATATCTATTTTCTTATCTCTTGCAGGTATAAATACTTTTTTTGCGATATCTATAGCATCTTTCCCGCTCATCCTGACTATTCCTATTCCCGCTTCGCCTATAGATGTAGAAATAGCAGCAATTGTATGATTCATAAATACCCCTTTCAGATATGTGAATTTTCCTGATATCAATTATAATATAAATCTCTATAATATGTAAAATTTTGATCTTTAAAATAAAAGAAACCCGGTTTTACCGGGTCATCGAATTCTTTACCTATTTCTATTTACTCTTATGACTACTCTTCTATAAGGTTCATTGCCTTCGCTAATCGTATTGATTCCGCTTACTTTTTGAAGAGCTGAGTGGATAATCCTTCTCTCATAAGGATTCATAGGCTCCAATCTCATATTTCTCTTGTATTTCTTAGCTCTTTCCGCTGTTTTATGAGCTAATCTTATAAGAGATTCCTCTCTTTTCTTTCTATAAGAATTTATATCGAGAATCACTCTTGTATAATCTTCCTGCTCTTTATTTTCTGCTAAATTCAATAGATATTGTATGGCATCAAGAGTCTCGCCTCGCCTACCTATTATTATCCCAATATCTCTTTCTTCAGCACTCTTTATCTCTATTTCCAAGCCTTTTTCAGATCTGGTCAAGTCGATCTCGGCAGGTGTATTCATACCTTTTAAAATCTCTTCCAAGAGTTTTTCAGCTCTGGTCTTTTCACCATCATAGCTGATTTTATCATCTTCTACGACTTTATCCTGATCTTCTTCGATTATTTCCACAGTGCTGATTTTGGATTCTTGCTCAATTTCTTTAGCTTCTTCTTTAATCTCTTCTTTGATTTCCTCGGTATTTTCTTTTTTTAACTCAGCATCATCTGAAAATGCTTCTTCTATTATATCCATAACATCCGATTTATCTTCAGGAACGCTAACTCTGACGACAGCATCTTTAGAACCAATAAAGCCAAAAATACCTGACTTAGGCTCTTCCAGTACTTCGATAGTAGCTTTTTCCCTAGTGGAGTTTAGCACTTCCAGTGCTTGAGAAACAGCTTCATCAACTGTTTTAGCGGTTCTTATTATAGACTTCAACTAGCTGTCTCCTCCTTTTTCTTTGCAAAAACTTTCAATAAAGATCTAATCACTATCTCGCATATATTATTTGTTGCCCAATAAAGTATCAAACCTGCGGGCCAATGTCTTGAAAAGAAAAACATCATAATCGGCATCATAAATTTCATCATCATATTCATTGACTGCATTTTCTCATCAGTTGCAGGTTGCTGCATTATCGATGAATAAGCGACCATGGATACCGCATAAATCAATGGCAAACCGTAAATTACCTTGTCGGCATTTCTTAAATCTGGGATCCAAAAGAAATTAGTCGCTATGCGATGTATCTGTTCCGGATCGCTAAACATATAATTGCCCGGATTTCTTATGACATTGAGCATTGCAAATATTATAATAAGTGGAATCAGCATAGGAAGACAACCGCTGGCAGGATTGTAATTATTGTCTTTATAAAGATCCATTATCTTTTTATTGGCCGTTGCAGGGTCATTTGCATATTTTTTTCTGATCGCTTCTACCTGCGGATTTAATTCTGCTCCTCTTTGCGCGTTTTTAGTTCCCTTAAGAGTGAGCGGCATAGTCAGCAATTTTTGCAATAATGCCATGAGTATCAATGCTATCGCATAATACGAAATATTTGCCGGTTCATTACCAAGTCCCTGTAGGCTTTCGTAAATGAATTTTAAAATACTTCCCAAGAAATTCGTTAGTACACTCAAATTCTACCCTCCTGTCAATCTAAAGGATCATATCCTCCCTTTGAGAAAGGATTACATCTCAAGATCCTCCAAATAGTTTTTATAGTGGCTTTAAAAAAACCATATCTGCTGTATGCTTCAAGAGCATATTGTGAACATGTCGGAGTAAATCTACATTTACCCGATCCAAATAGTCCCGATATATACTTTCTATATCCCTTAATTAGCATTATGATTATCTTGTTCACTTAGCTCTTTTTCCTTTGTTTTTCGTCTTCTTATTAATCGTATTGAAAAGATGTATTATAGATCGGTTAAGCTCATGAAAGCTCATATTCGCAGTGTTTTTTTTGGGGATAATTATAATATCATATCCTTCTACCAATGAATGCTGATTATTTCTAATAATTTCTCTGAGCCTTCTCTTGATTTTATTTCTTTCTACAGCAGTTCCATATTTTTTGGTTACCGTAAAGCCTATTCTGGTTATAGAGAGGTTATTCTTCTTAATGAGTATAGTAAATTCCCGATTCCAGTAATTTTTACCTCTTTTATAAACAGCTTGAAAATCGCTGTTTTTCCTTAATCTAAGGCTTTTTTCCATAATTCATCATTATGCAGATAATCTTTTTCTTCCTTTTAATCTTCTTCTTTTGATTACTGCCCTTCCAGCTTTGGTTCTCATTCTCTTTCTAAAGCCATGATCTTTTGCTCTTTTTCTGACATTCGGTTGATATGTCCTTTTCATCTGCACACCTCCTAGCAATTTACAAACATCGGTATAAATGATTATCCATTAATAAACCTAAAACACTAATAAAGATTATAAATTTTCATAGCCTAAAAGTCAAGAATTATGAACTATTTCCTCGATTTATTTTTGTATAAATGCCTATTTTCCAAATATTAAGCAATTTGATATAGAAATTGTTTTTTGATATAATTAAATTAATTATTAATAAGCAATTAAATTATGTATTTTTAGACATTTATACACAGATTGTGGAAAACATGTTGATATCTTTAAATGATAAACTGAATTTTTGAATCTTAGCAGGTGGTTTTGGCTAGAGTTGATAAGTTATCCACATATATGTTGATAAAGTTGATACTTTTTACTAACTGCTCTTTCTCTTTGATTTTTAGGGGATTGGCAATTTTATTTTGTGCTTTATTTAAAAAATATATGTCTATAACCCTGTTGATGAATGGAGGATATAAATGGATGTCGATTTATCAAAAATATGGATAGAAATTAAAGAGATGTTTAAGCTTGAACTATCTGAATTAACATATAATACATGGATATCTAGACTTGAGCCCATAGACTATAATGGCAGTGAGATATTGATACATGCTCCAAATGACTTCACTAAGAGGATGATAGAACAAAGGTATAAGGATAATATGAAAGAATACCTTAATTATCTACTAAATAAAGAGATAGATATTATAATAGTAGATCCTTCATCTGAAATAAAATCTCTTAAAAAACAGAGCATTGATGATATAGAAATGAAAAAAGACGATATTCATCCCATTAAAGAAGAAAAAGTGGAGACTATTCGAAACGAAATAGAGACTGTTGAAAAGCCAAATCAATTAAATCAGCTTACAAAGAAATATACTTTCGATAATTTTGTAGCCGGAAAAAGCAACGAATTTGCATTGTCGGCAACCATGGCTGTAGCAAATTCGCCGGGTGTACATTATAATCCTCTATTTATATACGGGGGAGCCGGCCTTGGTAAAACCCATCTAATGTACGCATGCGTCGATAAGATAAAAGAGAAATATCCTGATTTGAAAGTCGTATTTCTGAGCAGCGAAACTTTTACCAATGATCTGATACAATCATTAAATAGCAGAAAAAATATTGAGTTCAGAAAAAAATATAGGGGAGTGGATGTGCTCTTAGTAGACGATATACAATTCATAGCCGGAAAGACGGGAACTCAAGAAGAATTTTTCCACACTTTCAACGATTTGTATAATGCAAATAAGCAGATAATAATATCTTCCGACAGACCTCCAAAGGAAATAAAAACACTGGAAGACAGGCTTATATCAAGATTCGAATGGGGTCTTTTAGCCGATATTCAGCAGCCTGATTTTGAAACGAGAGTTGCAATACTAAATAAAAAGGTCGAAATGGAGAGATTATCTGTCTCCGATGAAGTACTAGAATATATAGCAATGAATATAAAAGACAATATCAGAGAATTGGAAGGGGCATTGCTGAGAGTAGTTGCATATTCTACACTAATGAAATCAGATCAAATAGACCTAAAAACAGCACAGATCGCATTAAAAAAGTTGATAAGTTCTGAGGAAAAAGTCATCACCATAGATCTTATAAAAGATATGGTGACTGATAATTACGGACTTAAATCGGGCGATTTGGAATCAAAGAACAGATCGAGGAGAATTGCTTTTCCAAGACAGATAGCCATGTATCTATCAAGGCAGATGACGGATTTGTCTCTTCTTAAAATAGCGAATTCTTTTAATAGAGATCATAGTACCGTAATACATGGAATAGACAAGGTAACGGAAATGATAGAAAAAGATACCGATCTGTACAATGAAGTAGAATCTATTATCGAAAAGATAAAATCTTAATCGATAATTATGTTGATAATGTGGATAAGTTTAATCGATTTTTTATTATTTTTTTACAAATGTGGATAATGTTTATAAATGCTAAGATTTAAACCATTTGTTAACATTATTTTCCATAGCTGTCATCGTGATGATATCGGATTAAGATAACTTATCAACAGTATATACATAACCTACTACTACTATTACTAAAGTTAATAAGAATAAGGAGGCTGCATCTTGAAGATTACAATAAATCAATCAGACCTTTTAAAACAAATAAATATAGCTCAAAAAGCTATATCTAATAGGACTACTATGCAAGTATTAGAAGGGATATTATTTCAAGCTAAAGACAATTACTTGACATTGATATCAACAGATTTTGACATAGCCATAGACACTAAGACTCCCTGTACGATAGAAGAAGAGGGCAGTATAGTGATAAATTCCACACTTTTTGGAAATATAGTAAGAAAATTGCCAAATGAACCGATAAGAATCGAAGTGGAAAATCATAATATACTCATAAGATGTGAAGATATAAGATTTAATCTAACAGGACTGGATCCTATTGAATATCCTTCATTACCTGAAGTGGATACTGAGGATAATTTCTCATTAAACCAGGAACAATTATCGAAATGCATAAAGCATACATTGTTTTCTGCATCAGTTGATGACAGTAGACCGCTTTTGATGGGAATATTAGTAGATTGTTCAGAGGAATTAAATTTTGTTTCACTCGACGGTTATAGATTGTCGAGAGTTACACTTGAAGATGTAAATGCTCCCGATATGAGATTTATAATTCCTGCGAGATCTTTAGGAGAATTGGATAAGATAATAGAACCGGAAGATGAGATAAAGATATCTCATGTACCTGGACATGTTTTATTTGAATTTGGAAATACAAAATTCTATACAAAATTACTAGAGGGAAAATTTGTAGACTACAAGGCCATATTAAGTGAAAAATACAATTCATATATAGTACTCGACAGAAAAAATATGGTAGACTCACTAGAGAGGATATCTCTATTGGCCAGGGAAGATAAGGCGAGACTTGTAAAATTACTGATATCGAAAGATAAATTAGAGATAAAATCAAATACGGAAATTGGCGACGGTTACGAGAAGATAAATTGCAAGCTTGAAGGTAAGGGAACAAATATAGCTTTCAATAACAGATATCTGCTAGAGGGCATAAAGGTAATAGATACTGATAAAATCAAAATTAATTTAAAGGGAACAGTAAATCCATGTACGATTGAACCTGTAGATGGAGATGTAAATTACACATATCTTGTTTTACCTGTTAAACTCAAAAGCGAGGAATTTTAAATGAAGATAAAGATAGATACCGATTTTATAAAATTAGATCAATTGTTAAAATATGCGGCGATAGTTCAAAGCGGCGCAGAGGCAAAGGAAATGATAAAATCGGAGATGGTTCAAGTCAATGGTGAAATTTGCACGCAGAGGGGAAAGAAGCTCAGATCCGGAGATAGGGTAGATGTCGAAGGAGAGGAATTAATCATAGAATAATTGAGGTATCATTTTGTATATTTCAGACTTAAAAATGGTGAATTATAGAAATTATATCGATGAAAAAATAGAATTTGTCAATGGAGTAAATATTTTTGTCGGAAATAATGCTCAAGGCAAGACTAATTTAATCGAGTCTGTTTATTATTGCAGTAGGGGAAATTCTTTTAAAAGGGTTAAAGATAATGATATAATAAGACATAATACGGATACAGCGACTCTCGATGCCCAGATAATAAGGGCTGATCGCAGGAAATTAATTCACATAGAATTAGGTTCTGAAAAAAAGATCAGTATTAATGAAATTAAAATTAATACTTTAAAAGATATGAAAAGTCAATTCGATATAGTTTACTTTTGGCCGGATCATCTTAGGATCATAAAAGATGGTCCTTCGTTAAGAAGGGATCTAATCGATGAGGCGATAATAAATTTAAAACCTTCATATAAAAATATGATCGCAGTATATAATAGATTATTGATTCAGAGAAATAGCCTTATTAAAAAGGGGAAAAATCAAAAGTATTTCAGAGAACAGCTCATTGGTATAACAAAAAAACTATCAGATATAGGGGCGAGCATTTTTTTATTGAGGAATAGATATATAGAAATATTGAATGATAAAGGATATAATATTCATTTAGATATATCAGATAATACTGAAAAATTGATATTGAGATATGATAATTCTCTTAAAATTGAGGATTTAAATAAGCATAGCAAAAAGGATATAAGCGATTTGCTATACGATAAAATAATCAGCTCTTTACAGATGGATCTTAGAAATGGCTATACATCAATTGGACCACATAGAGATGATATAGATATGGAGATAAATGGTTTAAATGCGAAGATATTTGCATCTCAAGGGCAGCAAAGGTCGATAGTTTTAAGCCTTAAATTAGCCGAGATGGAAATAATCAGCCATTATAATGGGAGTTCGCCGATACTTTTACTCGACGATGTCTTTTCAGAACTCGATAAGATAAGGAGAGAGAAGTTTTTAAATATGATAAAAAACACACAGGCACTCATAACGACAAATGAGATAAATCTTGAAAAAGACGAGATTAGAGAAATAGATTATAAAATTTTTAAAATAGAAGAAGGAAAAATCAAGTGAATTTAATAGACTTAGGAAATAATACGATTGTAAATATAGATGATATAGTTGCTATCATAGATAGCACAGCTGCAATTGAATCAAAAGAAAATCACAATTTATTTATTGAATTTGAGAAGTCAGGTAATATGATTTATTGCACAAATCCAAATTTTATAAGGTCATTTGTTTTTTGTGAAGATGAAGATGGAAAGAGGATTTATTCATCCTCATTTACCACTAAAAAATTAAAGGACAGATTGATATTTAATTCGATTTAGATAAGGGGTTTTTAAATGACAAATAAAAGAGAGTACGGGGCCGACGATATTCAAGTATTGGAAGGTCTGGAGCCGGTTAGGTTAAGACCGGGTATGTATATTGGATCGACAGGTTCAAAAGGTCTTCACCATCTTGTTTATGAAGTTGTAGACAATAGTATCGACGAGGCATTGGCGGGAGTTTGCGATACTATAAAAGTGGTCATAAGCAAAGAGGGATCTGTTTCTGTTGAAGATAATGGAAGTGGAATACCGGTTGAAAAGCATAAGCAGACTGGAAGATCGACACTGGAAACAGTACTTACCATACTTCATGCGGGAGGAAAATTTAATAATCAAGCTTATAAAGTTTCCGGTGGACTACATGGAGTCGGTGTTTCTGTTGTAAATGCGCTTTCAGATTCTCTGATAGCTACTGTAAAAAGAGGCGGATATGAATACAAACAAGAGTTTTCAAAGGGTAAACCTCTAACGGAATTGGAAGTGGTCGGAGAATCAGATGAACATGGAACCAAGATCGAATTCAAACCCGATGCCGGCATATTTGACGAAGTAAATTTTGAATATGGAATCCTTGAAACGAGATTCAGGGAGATGGCTTTTTTAAATAAGGGGATAAGAATACTTCTCGAAGACGAGAGAAATGGTAAAAAGTCCGAGTTTCACTACACAGGTGGAATTAAATCCTTTGTCGAATACTTAAATAAAAATAAAAGTTCAATTCATAAAGAAGTTATGTATTTTGAAGGCGAATCAAATGATATGGCGATAGAGATCGCCATGCAGTATACTGAATCCTATTCTGAAAATGTATTGACATTCGCAAATAATATTCATACTCCCGAGGGTGGGACTCATTTAAGCGGATTTAGAACAGCGATTACTAGAACATTAAATGAATACGGTAGAAATTATAATATTATAAAAGAAAAAGAAGAAAATCTACAAGGTGAAGATACGAGAGAAGGTCTTACTGCAATAGTATCGGTAAAATTAAAAAACCCACAATTTGAAGGCCAGACAAAATCAAAGTTAGGCAATAGCGAAGCGAGATCTGGAGTGGATTCTTTTCTTTCAAATGAACTCATGATTTTCCTTGGTGAGAATCCCAAAATTGGAAAATTAATTATAGAAAAGGCCATAAGTTCTGCAAGGGCGAGAGAGGCTGCCAGAAAAGCTAGGGATTTAACTAGGAAAAGGTCCATTTTGGACAATACTACATTACCGGGGAAATTGGCCGATTGTCAATCGACGGATATAAATGAAACAGAAGTATTTTTAGTCGAGGGTGATTCTGCAGGTGGTAGTGCAAAAACGGGTAGAGATAGAGTATTTCAGGCAATTCTTCCCCTAAGGGGAAAAATAATGAATGTCGAAAAGGCGAGAATCGACAAAATACTCGGATATGAAGAGATCAAGGCTATGATAACTGCATTTGGAACGGGTATCGGAGAGGATTTTAATTTAGATAATCTAAGATATGGAAAGATTATAATAATGACGGATGCCGACGTCGACGGAGCACATATAAGAACTCTATTATTGACATTCTTTTTTAGATATATGAGGGAATTAATTGAAAATGGTCATGTGTATATAGCTCAACCACCTCTCTATGGCATAAAGAGGGGAAATAAAGTAGTAAAATACTGTTATGATGATGAAGAACTTCAAAGGAATTTAGAAGAATTGGGAAGAGATAAACACAAGATTCAAAGATATAAAGGTCTTGGAGAGATGAATGACAATCAAT
The DNA here is from genome assembly GCA_030537815.1 of Tissierellia bacterium. Lineage (GTDB taxonomy): Bacteria > Bacillota > Clostridia > Tissierellales > Peptoniphilaceae > Microaceticoccus. The sequence continues at coordinate 39,493 of JAUNVF010000017.1, forward strand.
TATGGGATACTACTATGAATCCTGACAATAGAGTTTTGCTTAGAGTAAATATCGAAAAGGACACGACCACTGTTGACGAGGTCTTTTCAACTCTTATGGGCGACAAGGTCGAACCAAGAAGAGAATTTATCGAAGAAAATGCAAAATATGTTAAGCATCTTGACGCATAGGGGGAATTAAATGACAGAAGATAAAGGTAATGTCGGTATATTAGATGTCGATATTGAAGAACAGATGAAGGACTCGTATCTCGATTATGCGATGAGCGTAATCGTTGCGAGGGCTTTGCCAGATGTAAGAGATGGATTAAAACCTGTTCATAGAAGAATAATATACGGAATGCATAAATTGGGACTTACCCCTGAAAAAGCATATAGAAAATCTGCAGCTCTAGTCGGGGATGTAATGGGTAAATACCATCCACATGGAGATGTTGCTATTTACGATGCAATAGTAAGACTTGCCCAAAATTTCAATACGAGATATTTGCTGGCGGACGGTCAGGGTAACTTCGGATCAATAGATGGAGACTCTGCAGCAGCCATGAGATATACGGAAGTCAGAATGACGAAGATGACGACCGAGATGCTCAGAGATCTAGGTAAAAATACTGTAGATTTTCAGCCGAACTACGATGAGAGCGAAGAAGAGCCCAGTGTATTGCCGGCGAGATTTCCAAATCTATTGGTAAATGGAGCTACAGGTATTGCAGTTGGTATGGCTACTAATATGGCTCCTCATAATTTAAGAGAAGTGATAGATGCGACGAAAGCATATATCGAAGATGAAAATATAGAAATAGAAGATTTGATGAAGATAGTCAAGGGACCTGATTTTCCGACAGGCGCTTGGATAATGGGACAAAACGGAATCAAAGAAGCTTATAGGACCGGTAGGGGAAAAGTAATAATAAGAGCTGTCGCTCAGATTGAGGAATTCAAGAAGAGAGAGAGAATAGTAATAACAGAAATCCCATATCAAGTAAATAAATCAAATCTAATTATAAAGATTGCCGAATTGGTAAAGGATAAGAGAATTGAGGGAATATCAGACCTCAGAGATGAATCCGACAGAAGAGGTATGAGGATTGTAATAGAACTCAAGAGAGATGCTAATGCAAATGTAGTTCTCAATAATCTCTATAAATACACTCAAATGCAGGTCACATTCGGAATAATAAATTTAGCACTCGTAAATGGTGAGCCAAAGGTATTAAATCTAAAAGAGCTGATAAAGCATTATACCGATCATCAGATTGAGGTAGTTACGAGAAGAACTAAATTTGATTTAAAAAAAGCTGAAGATAGAGCTCATATAATTGAAGGATTAAAGATAGCCATCGACAATATCGATGAAATAATCAAAATAATAAGATCTAATTACAGCGATACAGATATCAAAAAGATATTCAATGAAAGATTTGGATTGACAGAAGTTCAGGCTCAAGCTATTTTGGATATGCAATTAAAGAGATTATCCGGACTTGAAAGAGAAAAACTCGACAATGAATATGAGGAATTGATTAAGGAAATAGCGAGATTAAAAGAAATACTTAATAATGACAAAATATTGAGACAGTTGATAATAACTGAACTAGATGAAATATCTGAAAAATTTAGCGACGAGAGAAGGACGGAGATAAAACCCGATGCCAGAGAAATAGATACTTTGGAATTAATAGATAGGGAAGATGTCCTTATAACTCTTACAAATCAAGGCTATGTCAAAAGACAGCCTGCAGATAATTACAAGGTTCAGCATAGAGGTGGAAAGGGTATAATCGGACTTACGACTAAAGAAGGTGATTTCGTTGAGACCATGTTTATAACGACGACTCATGATACCATACTCTTCTTTACGAATAAGGGAAAAGTGTATTCATTACAGGCATATGAAATACCTGAAGGCAGGAGACAGGCGAAGGGGCAGGCCATAATAAATCTACTTAATATCTCGAAAAATGAGAAAGTTACTGCAGTAATTCCTTTAAATGTCGACCAAGAAGAAATAAAATGTCTCGCATTTGCCACTGCAAAGGGATATGTCAAAAAGACTTCCATAGATAAATTTAATAATATCAGAAAGACTGGAATCAGAGCCATAAATCTTAGAGACGACGATGAATTGATCGCCGTTAGAAATATTTCAGATCAAGAAAAAGTAATGCTGATAACCGAGATGGGCATGAGCATCAAATTCTCTCTAGAAGATGTAAGAGAGATGGGCAGAAATGCATCTGGAGTAATTGGGATAAGGCTGAATGACGATGATATTGTAGTCGCTATGGAATTAGTAGACGAGAGCAAATACCTTCTTGTAGTATCTGAAAATGGATATGGTAAAAAGACACTTCTAAGTAGATATAAAGTTCAAAATAGAAGTGGTAAGGGAATAAAGACATATAAGATTACCAAGAAGACGGGTAAGTTAATTTCCGGAAAAATAGTGGATGCAGAAGATGATATAATATGCGTTTCATTACAATCAGATATAATTAGGATTTCTGTAAAGCAGATTTCGACTCAAGGTAGGGATACGAGTGGGGTCAAAATAAAAGAAGTTGACAGAGAAAATGACAGAATAGTCGCAGTAGCTAAGTATATAGAAAGCGACGAAGATCAAGAATAGGTATTAGGAGGTAGATTTATGGCTTTGGATCTAAAAATAAGTTCATCTGATGACAAAAGTCTGGTTGAATTAATAGGAGATTTGGATATATACACTTCTCCCGAATTTAATAAAGATATATTAAAAGAGTTTAACAAAAATAAGAAAGACATAGTTTTTGATGCATCCGGATTGGACTATATAGATTCAACCGGATTGGGAGCTTTTATCTCTTTATACAAGACGGTAAATGAAAATGGTAAAACGATCAAGATTATCGGAATAAAACAAAATGTAAAAAAAATATTTACTATAACGGAACTTGATAAGATATTTAGAATCGAGGATTGAAATGAATAGAGATGAAATTTTGCTCACTATACCGGGAAAGCCCGAATATATCTCCACCATTAGACTGACGACTTCTTCTATAGCCAGCAAGATGGGACTTGATATAGATTCCATAGAAGACTTAAGAGTAGCTATTTCTGAAGCTTGCAATATAGTTATGGGAAAACAAAATATTAAGATAGAATATACAATTGAAGAATCGGGTCTTTCTATAAAAGTGAGTTCAGAAGATAGGATAGATTACAAAAATGATCAGAGCATGGAATTAGGTAAGCAGATATTAAATACACTTGTAGATGAAGTAGAATTTACAGATGATTATATAATGATTAAAAAATATATAGGAGACAGGCAATGACGAATAAGCCTAAATTTGAGCGAAGTTCAAGAGATCCTCAAGAGATAAAAAGGCTTTTCAGAGAGCTCAAAGAAACTGGAGATCAAAAAATAAGGGAGACATTAATCCACGAACACCTTTATATAGCAGATATATTGGCAAAAAAATATGTAAATAAGGGAATCGAATACGACGATTTATACCAAGTTGCAAGCATTGGTCTAATATTGGCGATAGATAGATTCGATATAGACAAGGGATTTGAATTTTCCAGTTATGCGACTCCAACCATAATAGGCGAGATAAAGAAATACTTTAGAGATAAGGGTTGGGTCATTAGAGTTCCAAGAAGAATTCAGGAGCTTTCCAAAAAAGTCAATAATGCGAGAGTTTACTTGAGCCAAAATCTACAAAAATCACCGACGATTGCCGATATTGCAGAATATCTCGAGATAGAGGAAGAAGAAGTACTCGAGGCCATTGAAGCCAGTAGAGTATATTCTCCTCAATCTCTCTATTCTACATTTGAAGTTTCAAATGATGATAGAGAAGTTAATCTCTCCGATTTAATTGGAGAAGAAGATAAACATTTCGAACAGATCGAATTTGCAGATTTCGTTCAAAGGGTGATGAAAAATCTAAATGAAGTAGAAAAGGTCATCCTGATAGATAGGTATTTTGAAAAGAAGACCCAGGTATCCATAGCTAAAAAACTCAATATATCTCAAATGACGGTATCAAGGATTGAAAAAAAAGTTTTAGAAAAATTTAGAAAAGAAATGAATTTAAAATAAAAAGCGACCTAGAGTTGCTTTTTTTGTTTTATAATATCCTAATATAAAATTTGTATCTAATTTGTATTTATTTTGTCTCTATATTGTAAATAATTATGTCAAAAATAATGATATAATCTACTCATATATAAAGAATTGATAATATTAATAAGACTTAAATAATGGAGCATAATTAAATTCTAAAAAAATTCCATTCGGATATTAGTAAATGGAATTAGATTCTATAAAAATGGAGGGATATCGATAAAAAAAGAGTTTTATCAACTCAAAGAATATTAGATTCAGGGATCATAAATTTAAATTAAAGGAGAATTTTAATGAAAAGAAGGATTTTTGCTCTAATAATTGCCATTTCATTAGTATTTATGAATATCATGGCATTGGCAAGTGAAACAATTCAAGATGAGAAAAAAGATGTAGAAATAGTAACAGAAGAAAAAGATAAAAATGAAAATAATGCTATATCTGAAGATGAAAAAAGAGAAAATGATAAAGAAGAAGAAAAAGAAACAGTAGATACAAATAAAGATGAAGAGAATCCTGAAAATGAAGAAAAAGAAGATGATTCACAATTTGTAGCAAATAGATACACTGTAAGAAGAACAGCCGGAGAAAACAGATATGAAACAGCATTGAAAGCTGCTAATCATATTATGGATGCTAAAACTGCAATTTTGGCAAGTGGCGAGAATTTTGCAGATG
>JAUNVF010000018.1 GCA_030537815.1 Tissierellia bacterium
ACTTATTCTATTGTTTACTCTATTCCCTTGACATCATTGCTATCGTCTCAACGTGATATGTTCTCGTAAATTGATCAAATATTTCTATATTTTCCAATTTGTATCCTTTTTCAAAAAAACTATTCAAATCTCCTGCCATAGATTTTGGATTACAGGATATATAGATAAATTTTTCGGGCTTAAATTCCAGTATCCCCTGTAATGCTTTAGGATGAATACCTGATCTTGGTGGATCTAAAACTATAAGTTGAGGTGGCGAATCGAGATTTTCAAGCTCTTTTAAAACATCATTAGCCCTAAATTCTACATTTTCTATTTTATTTAATTTTGCATTTTCTTTTGCCGCTTCTACCGCTTCTTCTACTATTTCAACGCCTATGACTTTTTTTGCTGATTTTGCCAATATTTGACTTATTGTTCCCGTTCCCGAGTATAGATCAAATATCGTTAAGTCCTCTATATCTCCGCATAATTCGAGAACTCTTGAATATAAATTTTCAATCCCAAATACATTTGGCTGGAAAAATGAAAATGCAGAAACTTTAAAATCCAAACCTAGAACTTTTTCAAATATATAATCTCTTCCATATATTATCTTGGTGAAATCGGACTTGACGGCATCAGCTGGATCGTCATTTACGGTATGTAATATGCTAACGATATTTCCTTCTAATTCTAAATCTAATAGCAGTTTTGTAAATTCTATCTCATCTAATTCATCCTGACTCGTAGTCACTAGATTTACCATTATCTCACCGGTCGACAATGCATATCTGATTACTAGATGTCTTAAAAAGCCCTCTCGAGACATCTTTCTATATTTCATCTTATTTGAATTTCTAAAATAATTCATTAGATTTGTTCTTATTATTTCATAGTCGGGATGAACAATATTGCAATCAACTGTATCTACTATTTCATAATATCTTCCTCTTCTATGTAATCCGAGCACAATGGGTCCATCTTTTACACTGTCTCCAAATGTGTACTCCATTTTGTTTCGGTATCCATATGGCTTTGGGTTTTTATGTACAATCAGATTTTTTTCGACCCCTATGCCATTAATTAAATCCTCTATGGATTTCTTCTTGAGTTCAAGTTCTGTTTCTAATTTGAGGGTTTGATAGCTACAACCACCGCAAATTTCAAAATTCGGACATGGTTCATTTGTCTCAAGATCTGACCTTTCCAGAATTTGAATTAGCTTTGCCTCTTTATAGTTTTTTTTATTTTTACCGAGTCTAGCCCTGACTAATTGGCCTGGTATTGCACCTTTTAATCTTATGGGCTTTTCATTATAGAGCCCTTCGGCTAGATTTGGAAATATCAATCTATCTATTCTTAAATCAATTTCTCTTTTCTTTTTCATATCTTTTCCTTTGCTATTTATTCTAAATCATTATACTACAATTAATCGAAATCACCTATTTTACAACTATTAAATTTATATGATAAGAATATTATATAAATTGATCCATTATGCTTATTTGAGAATAATATGGGTATAGTATTTATATAAAGCTAATTTTTTAAGGAGGTTTAAAGATGAGCGAGGTAAAATTTTTACACTGTGAGGATTGTGGCTGCGTCGTCAATCTATTGACCGGAGACTGCAGACCGTCTTGCTGTAATAAGCCGATGGAATTGCTTGTGGCTGATACAGTAGATGCCGCTAGGGAAAAACATGTTCCCGATGTGACAAGAGATGGAAATAAAATCTCTGTTGTAATCGGCTCAACCGTTCACCCGATGGTGGAAAAGCATTATATTACTCTTATCGCCGCAGTTCAAGGCGAGAAGATCCAAGTAGTTAAGCTTCATCCCGGTGAAGAACCGAGAGCTGTCTTCGACATTGACGACGGTCCGGTTGAAGTCTATGAATTTTGCAATCTACATGGACTCTGGAAAACGGAAGCATAAAATTAAGAGGCGAATGCCTCTTAATTTTATGCTATCTTTTTCTCCAAGTACTCGGTGCAAATAATACGAGTACCGGAAAGATTTCGAGTCTTCCTATTATCATAGCGAATGTCAAAACCACTTTTGAAAATGGAGAGAAATACGCATAGCTCTCCGTTGGTCCAACGGCCTCAAGCCCCGGACCTATATTATTGAGTGTAGCTGCTACTGCACTGAATGCAGTCGCAAAGTCATTTACCTTTATCGATATAGTAAATAGTATTGCTACAAATATCCCTATATAAAGTATTAAATATAAATGTGCACTTTTCACTATATTTTGAGGTACTGTTCTTCCATCTTGACAAATTGACATCACTCTTCTCGGATTTAGTGCTTGTTTTAATTCATTTACTCCCGACTTAAATAATAGTAGCACTCTAGACACTTTTAATCCACCGGCGGTTGAGCCGGCACATGATCCTATAAACATTAGCATCAATAATACATAATGTGAAAATAGTGGCCATCTATTAAAGTCGACGGTCGAATATCCGGTCGTCGTTATGATCGATGAAACAGTGAAGAATACATCTCTAAGCATTATAAAGAAATTACTATATAATTCTCTTACATCTAAGCATATTATAAAAACTGTAAATAGACATATACCAAGATATACTCTCAATTCTTCGCTCTTAAATACATCCTTTATATTCCCGATTAGTATAAGATAATATAAATTAAAATTGATTCCATACAATAACATCGCAATACCGAGAATATAATCTATCAATGCACTATTAAAATATCCGACAGACTGAGCCTTATTGCTGAATCCTCCTGTTCCGGCAGCTCCAAATGCATGAATCATAGCATCAAAAGGCTTCATGCCTGCTAAAATTAGTATTGCAATCAATACAACAGTCATCGAAACATATATCTTATATAGTATCCTCGCAGTGATATCTATCTTTGATACGAGTTTTCCAAACACGGGTCCGGGAACTTCTGCCTTCATGACATGAACGGATCCCTTTGTAGTTTTTGGAAGTACTGCCAAGGCAAATACCAGGATTCCCATTCCGCCTATGAAATGCGTAAAGCTCCTCCAAAAAAGCATTGATTGAGAAAGTGCTTCCACATCGACCAGTATACTGGCTCCCGTAGTCGTAAATCCAGAGGCGGTTTCAAATATCGCATCGACAATGCTCGGGATTTGTCTGCTTATTATGAATGGAAGCGATCCAAAGATCGAAAGGCTGATCCATGACAAGGCGACTATTCCGAAACCGTCTTTAACTCCAAAACTCTCGTCCTCTATATTATTTCTCGAGGCAAAAAAACCTAGAATTAATAATATTGCTATTGTGATGACGAAAGAGATTATATTTAATGCTCCTTCTCCGTATATTATCGCTACAGTGAGTGGTAAAAACATAAATAATGCTTCTAAAATCAGAATTTTTCCTATCGTCGTCGTAACTAATTTTAAATTCATCTATATACCTACTTATTCATTATATCGTCAAGTTCTACTATATTTTCATGAGTCGTCACGATAACAACTCTATCTTCAGGCATTATACAATCATTCCCACTTGGGAATATCATATCTCCATTTCTCATTATGAATGATACCAATGTATTGTCTAGAAGATCTAAATCAACTAATTTTATTCCTATAGTCTTTGAATTTTCACTTGCTATAAATTCCATAGCCTCTACTCTTCTGTCGGCTAATTTATAGAGTTTTTCTATAGCTGAATCGCCAGTTGCTCCGAGACTCCTGACAAATCTTACAATCTTATCGGCGATTATCCTCTTTGGAGTGATTATTGTATCTAGTCCTATCTCTCCTAAAATCTTCAACATTCCGGTTCTATTGACTTTTGCAATGCATTTTTTGACATTTTTATGCTTTGCAAATACAGAATTTATTATATTTTCCTCGTCGATGCCGGTAAGTGCTATGCAAGCGTCAAATTCAGAAATCCCCTCTTCTTCTAGGATTTCCTGATCTGTCCCGTCGGCATTTATTACGATTACATCAGAAAAATCATTGCTCATCTGAGTAGCAATTTCCCTGTCAACTTCGATAAGCTTTACGCTGATTCCCCTTTTTATCAATTTCTTTATCAAATAATAGCTTATCCTCCCGCCACCAATTATGAGTGCTGATTCAATTGGAGCATTGTATTCTTTAAAATTTCTATAGAATTTATCGAGGTCATTCATGCTGCCTGTTACATAAATCTTATCGCCTTCAAGTAGCTTTGTGTCTCCTGAAGGAATAAATACATCTAATCCTCTTTCTACTATACATACAAGCAATCTTCCATCGAATGATTCTCTAAAATCTCTCAATGTCATATCTTTTAAAAATGCATCTTCGTCTATCAATATCTGAACCATATTTACCTTGCCTGAAGCAAATGATTCTATGCTTTGTGCCGTCGGGTATTTTAGTATTTCTGATATGACGGCTGCAGATTCCTCTTCAGGATTTATCATCGAAGTTATGCCAAGAGATGACTTAATAAAATCGACTCTCTCGTGATATTCAGGATTTCTAACCCTGGCAATGGTGTATTTAGCTCCCAATTTCCTCGCAATGATACTCGATATGATATTGAGTTCGTCAGAATTGGTTACGGCCAAAAAAACTTCTGCATCTTCTACAGTCGCTTCTGTCTGTACATTGACATTTGCTCCATTGCCGACAACTGCCTGAATATCATATTGAGAAAATATACTGTCTATTACTTCGGGATCATTGTCAATTAAGATTATATCATTTGTATCTGATAATTCCTGACAAATTGCTTCCCCTACTTTTCCTCCACCAACAATTACAATTTTCATATAGCCTCCGTAAAATTATACTATCTATAGATTCTATAATAAAATAGTATTAATTTCAATTTTTTCATTTTATCAATCCATTATCTGATAATTTTATCTATTTCTCGAAAAACTCTCGAAACCGGCATGCCCATCACTGAATAAAAATCTCCATCTATCCTATTTATAAAAAGACTACCGGCGCCCTGAATTCCATATCCACCAGCCTTGTCGAATGGTTCACCAGATTTTATATAATTTCTTATCAATTTTTCCATTTGCTCATCGTATTCGTGAAAATAAACTTCTGTCTTATCAGTAAATAGGATTTTATCTTTTTTATTGAGTATACAAATTCCAGTAAATACCTGATGTCTTTTTCCGGATAGATATCTCAACATTCTATAAGCATCTTCCTCATCTTTTGGTTTTCCGAAAACCCGGTCATCGGCAACCACTATGGTATCCGAGCCTATAATCAATGCATCAGGATATTTGTCGCTCTTTTTATTAGCCTTTTCATATGAAAGCATGGTCACTAATTCTTCAAATTTGTCATCTCGACCTTTAGATAAGATTTCTTCTGTGATTTTAGTTTCATCTATATCCGAGGATTCCGCTATAAAATCAATCCCGCAGAGAGCCATAAGCTCTTTTCTGCGGGGTGATTTGCTCGCTAAAATTATTTGCTGCATTTATTTAACTCCGGGCTTTCCGAGCAATTTAAACATATTTCTCTTATAAGCCTCTACTCCCGGTTGGTCGAATGGATTGACACCGGATAGGTATCCTGAAACCCCACAAGCAATCATAAAAAAGTATAATAGCTTTCCTATATTATACTCATCGAGTTTTGGAATTGATATTCTCAGATTGGGGACCCCACCTTCTACATGTGCCATCAATGTACCCTCCATCGCTTTCTTATTGACAAAATCAACAGTTTCTCCTGCGATATAATTGAGTCCATCTAAATCGGCATCATCTTCCGGTATAGCTATGTCGAGCTTGGGCTGTTCTATATTCAATACAGTTTCAAAAATATTTCTCTTTCCATCTTGAATCAATTGACCTAATGAGTGAAGATCTGTCGTAAATCCGACAGATGCAGGATATATACCCTTGCCGTCCTTGCCTTCTGATTCTCCGAACAACTGTTTCCACCATTCGGAGATGAAATGAAGTGATGGTTCATAATTTACGAGAATCTCAATATCCTTTCCTTCTTTAGACAATAATTGCCTGCATATTGCATATCTGAGCGCATTATTGCTTATATCCGATACTGAATACTCATTTTCAGCCACTTCCGCCCCCTTCATCAATTCCTTTATATCGAGTCCGGCAGCCGCTATTGGAAGAAGTCCTACTGCAGTCAATACAGAATACCTTCCGCCAACATCGTCAGGAACTATGAATGTCTCGTATTTTTCTTTTGTTGCAAGCTCTTTTAATGCTCCCCTCTCCTTATCCGTAGTTACAAAAATTCTTTCAGAAGATTTTTCTTTTCCGTATTTGTCTTCCATAAATTTTTTTAGGAGTCTAAAAGCTATAGCAGGTTCGGTCGTCGTACCTGATTTGGATATTACATTTAAACATATCTCTTTATTCTGAATATATTCCAAAAGCTCGACCATTTTACTTGAGCTTAGGTCATTTCCGGCAAAAATAACTTCAAAATCACCTTCGCTTTTGAAATTCTTAGATAATGCTTCTATCACTGCTCTGGCTCCGAGATAAGATCCACCTATGCCAATCACTATAAGAATTTGAGAACTATTTCTTATTTTAAGAGCAGCTTTTTCAATTCTGTCAAATTCATCCTTGTCATAATTTGTCGGCAGATTTACCCAGCCTAGAAAGTCATTTCCGGCTCTGTCTCCTTTTTTTAATGATTCCAATGCCGAAATTGCATCTTGTTCCATTTCCGAGAATCCATCGAGAACAGATGAATTCGTCAAATCTAATTTTAATTCACTCATTTCTAACCTCCTTATTCGACTATGGTTGCAACCATTATCGCCATGTCGTCATTTATTTCTCCCCAGCTGAATCTTATGACATCTCCGACGACATTCTCTATGATATCATCATTGACCATGAGCGATTTTATAAATCTATCTATACCGAACTCTTCCTTATCATAATTCTTTGGTTCGGTAAATCCATCCGTATAGAATATCAATTTATCTCCCTTAGAGAGCTTTAGTCTATCTTCATTATATCTCATCTCTTTAAATACATCGCATATGGGAACTCCATTCGTTTCCAAAATCTTATAATCATTTTTTAATTTTAGTATCGGACAGCAATTATGGCCTGCATTTGAATAAGAGAATTCTCTCCTACTATGATCGTAAATTCCATAGAATAATGTAAAATATAAATTTTCAGCTAATTTCATCTGACCAAATCTATGTCTTAATTCGTATAATATCTTTGATGGACTCGTCCCACCTATTTCTTGAATTATCGCCATCATGGTCTGCTTGATAAACATTGTGAGCATAGAAGCGCCTACTCCATGGCCGACCACATCACAAATATATACTCCAACTTTATCTTTATCTATCCTTATTACATCAAATAAATCTCCGGATAGCTGCTCTGAAGGCTTGTAATAGTAGTCCACTTCGATTGGGCCTGTCATGCCCTTTTCAGGTAATAATTGAGTTTGAATGCTCCTTGCGAATTTCAAGTCGTCAAGCATCCTCTTATTTGCGTTAAAAAGTTCTCTTTTAATATGAGTTTCCGAACTAATATCTCGGAATACTTCAACGGCCGCAACTACTTCTCCCTTATCGTCGACTATAGGTGATGATTTTACTGAATACTCTCTTCCCATAAAAATTATCTCTTTTACGAAATTCTTTTTGGTAAGAAGTGTGATAAGAGAAACTGATCTCGGTATGACGGAATCACCCATAAATATATCTGTATCAAAACTGCATTTAAAATTTGGCTTATGCGTATTGCAGCTCTCTTTCATAGATTTATTTATAAAGATAACTATTCCATCTTTATCTATGACTCTAACCCAATCGTCCATAGACTCAAGTACTTGAATATTCAGCTCACATAATTCGATTCTATGTTTGTCTTTTAAATCGACCTCGTATTCCATAAAAAGCTCCTTAATAATCTTTTGTAATTTTAATTTACCTATAATCGGGTCTCGGACCGTAAAATTGATAGTAATCAACTTTTAATTTTGCATTATAAAGTTTTCTCTTTCTATCTGCAACTCTTCCATATAATTTTTCAAAATCTTCAAAGCTCGTCAATACATATATACTCCATGTATCGAGCTCCTTGAATTTTTTTCCAAAATCTCGATACAATCTTTTAATGCTGTCAATATCTCCCATTCTGTCGCCATATGGTGGATTTGCTATTACTACTCCATAATTGTTTAAAAGATCTACATCCCTCATATCTTTCATAAAAAACTGAATATCGTCTGATAGACCTATATTAGCTGCATTATCTCTAGCTCTGAGTATCGATCTCTTATCTATATCTGAACCCAGTATTTGTAGTTTTAAATCATGATCTATCATCTTCATAGCTTCAGATTTAACAGACTTGTATATATCCTTGCCGACTATATCCCAATGCATCGAATCAAAATCCCTATCAAGCCCGGGAGCTATATTTTTCGCCATCATTGCAGCTTCAATCGCTATTGTCCCTGAACCGCAAAATGGGTCATATAGCACTCTCTCCGGCCTCCAAAAAGACAGTGAAATCATGGCTGCGGCCAATGTCTCTTTTAAAGGGGCATCTCCCGCTCTATCTCTGTATCCCCTTTTATGTAATCCGGCACCTGAAGTATCGAGTGTTATCGATGCCATGTCATTTAATATCTGAATCTCGAGCTTATATCTCGGGCCGTCTTCGGAGAACCAATCGGTATCGTATTTCTCTTTTAAGCTTTCTACGATTGCTTTTTTTACTATCGACTGCGAATCGGAAATAGAGAATAATTTTGAATTGTAGGATCTTCCCTGCACGGGAAATTCTGCATCTTTTGGCAAAAGATCAGGCCAATTAAAAGCTTTGGTCTTTTCAAATAATTCTTCAAAACTTAATGCCTCAAATTCAGTGAGTTTTATATATACTCTCTCTGCCGACCTTAACCAAATATTGCATCTAGCTATATCCTCAGCATTTCCTTTAAATTCAATTTTTCTATCGCTGACTCTTAAATTATCAAATCCTAGTGCCAGTAATTCTCTCTTGACGACGGCTTCTAAACCAAAATTTACCGTCGCTATAATATCGTATATCTTATCATCATTAATTTTTTTTGTCATATTTATCCTTATCTAATTATTTTTAGCTATTTTAGAAGTATTATATACTATTATAACATGTAATCCGGAAAAATAATATGATATGATAAAGTAAAATGGCTAAAAATGAAAGATTATCTAATCATTTTAGCCATTTTCAAATTATATTTCCCTATTCGACTGAGCGAGATACATTTTTTTATATATTCCGCCTATTTTTATCAATTCTTCGTGATTTCCGCTTTCTACAATTCTTCCTTCATCCAGCACAAAAATCTTGTCCACATTTTTTATCGTCGACAATCTATGTGCGATTATAATTGTGGTTCTTCCCCTTTTTAGCCTCTCTATTCCCCTTTGTATTATCCCTTCAGTTTCCGAATCTATATTAGAAGTAGCTTCATCTAAAACTAATATCTTTGGATCTCTTATCAATGCCCTGGCAAATGAGATGATCTGCCTTTCACCAGAAGAAAATGTGCTCCCCTTCTCCATTATGGGAGTCTCAATTCCCAGCTCGAGCTTATCCAATAATTCCTTTCCACCAACTTCTATCAGAGCCTCTTCAGCTTCTTCAGCTTTTATCTCCTCATCGAATAAACTTATATTAGATTTAATATCTCCGGTGAAAAGATACGGATCCTGTAGTACTATGGCTATTTGATTTCTCATATATTTTATATCCAGATTATCTATCTCTTTTTCATCAAATTTTATAGAACCCTTTTGAGGTCTGTAAAATCCGAGAATCAAATTCATTATAGTGCTTTTACCCGAACCCGTATGACCAACGAAGGCAATGGACTCTCCACTTTTAATATCGAAGCTCATGTCCTTGATTACATCATCGTCGTCATAGGCAAATGAAACTCCTTCAAATGACAGTTCACCTTGGAGTTCGCTTTTGTCTTTTCCTATATAGTCATCTTGTTCAAGGCTTAGTAATTCAAAGATATGATCTGCCGAACCTATCGCTTTCTCGAGTTCTCCTCCTCTCATAACCGCCTGAGTGAGGTGATCGAATATCTTTCGCATATAGTCGACGAATATATAGAGCATGCCGATTGTGACTAAGTATTTTTGAGTAAGATAGCCATATCCAAAGTAAAATAATACAATCGCAATTGTAAGATAATAAATGCTGTCCATTATATTATATCCTGAATATGCAAATAGCTTTGTGAACTTCACTCCTTCGTCATAAACTTTAAGATTTGCCTCATCGAATTCATCGTAAATCTCTTCTTCTTTATTAAATGCCTTTATTATTTCCATTCCCTGAATATTTTCATTTAAATTTGCATTTAAATCTGCAAGATATCTCCTATAAGCATAATTGTATTTCTTTGATTTATTTTTATAGTCTATAAATACAATTATCACCAATGGCAATGGTATAAGCCCCATTAGAGCGAGCCGAATATCTATTAGAGCTAATGCTATATAGACTCCTATAGCGTAAATTACAGATGTGGTGAGCTGTGACAATACGACTTTGAATAATAGGTTAACTGATTTTGCATCATTTGTGATTCTCGAGACTACAGCCCCAGAGGGTAATTTATCGTAAAATGAAATTGGAAGTCCCTGTATATGATTAAAAACATCTTCCTGCATAAATTTAACTACTTTATTTCCTGTTTTACTGAAATAATATAAATTAAAATATCCGAAGATAGTTGATAGCAAAACCGATAAAAAATATATGCCTATTAAAAGTATATAAAATTCTACATCTCTGGGTCCCAGTCCATCTATCAACTCCGTATCCAATATTTTCTTTATTATATAGGGTCCTGAAAGATCGACTATAACCGTAAGAATTATAAATACGAATCCTAAGATATAGGCTTCTTTTGTCTTGACCATATAAGCTAAAAGCTTCTTTGTCCTTAATTTATTATCGTATTTGCTATCTTCCATCGGCATCCTCCAGTTGCTGAATCATAAACTGCTCCTTATACCAGCCGCCTTTTTTGAGCAATTCCTCATGATTTCCTCTCTCTACGATTCTACCATTTTCCAATACTATTATCTCGTCAGCATGCATTATTCCCGATAATCTATGAGCTGCAATAATATTAGTCTTTCCTTTTCTTTCTCTTTTTATATTTTTGATGATATTTTCTTCTGTATTTGCATCTACAGCAGATAGAGAATCATCTAATATCAGTATTTCGGGGTCTTTTATCAATGCTCTTGCTATAGAAATCCTCTGTTTTTGACCTCCTGACAATGCGACTCCCTTCTCACCGACTAAAGTCTCCAAACCTTTTGGAAGTCTATCTAGATCTTTTTTAAAATCAGCAGCATTTATCGCTTTATATATTTCCTCATCGGTCGCATCTGATTTTCCAAATAGGATATTCTCCCTGATCGTTTTTGAAAATAATATATTTTGTTGAGGAACATATCCGATTTTATCTCTGATACTCTGCTCATTAAAATCTTCAAGAGCTTCATCGTCAATAAAAATTTTTCCTGCTTCTATCGGGTAAAATCTTAGAAGCTGTTTTAAAAGAGTGGTTTTCCCACTGCCTATCTTTCCTACAATACCCAATGTCTTTCCTCTACTGAGAACGAGATTAATATTTGCAACCGCATTCAAATTTTGAGTAGGGTATTTAAAATCAAAGTCTACAAAAGATATTTCCTTGTATTCATCTTTAAATTCCTTGTCTTCTGATGAATTGATATCTTCCTTGTAGCCCAAGAGTTCGGCAATTCTATCCATTGCAGCACTCGCCTGCTCAGCTATATTAATATATTCTCCCAATGCATACATCGGCCAAATGAGCATATTCAAATAAACTACAAAAGAAACCATTTTACCTGTACTTATTTCTCCTGTCTTTATGAGATAAGCTCCGACTGCAAAACTTATGACAAAGCTAATTCCGGGGAATAATTTAGTCACCCCAGGTATTAAAGAGCTGTACTTAACTTGCTCCATATTATCTTTATAGTATTTATCGGTCTTTTTAGAAAATCTTTTAGACTCTTCATCTTCTCTGACAAATGCCCTGATTACTCTTACTCCTGATACATTCTCAAGTACATTCTCATTTAAACTATCAAATGACTTTAGAACCTTTGAGAATAGATTATAAACTTTGTCTCCAATCTTCTTGGTAATAAAAACCACAAAAAACAATGGAATTATCGCTGCTATCGTGAGTTTTAAAGAAATAGTAATCGACATGATGGCTATACTCGCAATCGGAAATATCGTCGCATCTATTAGAGCCATCATTCCATATCCACTAAAATCTTGTAAGGCCCTCACATCATTAGTAGCCTTTGCCATTATCGATCCGGTCGTGTTTTTCTCGAAGAATATGGGCCCTTGTCCCAGTATCTTTTTTACTATCAATCGCCTTGAAGCCTTTCCGATATCGTCAGAACCTTTAAATAGAAAATACATCCATATATAATTTATTATATAAAGCAAAAAAACTGAACCGAAAAGAAAGAGCATATATCTGTAAAATACATCTAAGCTCATCTTATTTTCATTTAAATTATCGACTATGAATCCTATCATCCAAGGCGGGATAAGTACGAGTGCATAGCTTATTATCATAAAAGAGATTGAGATCAATCTATTTATTCTATAATCTTCATTAAACCATCTTAATTTTTTAAAAACTTCAAACATAATTCTCTCTTTCCAATCTATTTTAAAATATAAATCATAATACTATCAAAAAATTTTATCTCTATCATCTCGCCAAAACTCGTTAAGTCTTTCTTTTAGTATATCTATATCATAATAATTCACTATATTTTTCCAATGTTTCGGCATCAATTTTCTATACTGTTTTTCTGTAAATCTATCATCTATTAAAAGGACTGCGCCTCTATCTTTTTCTGTCCTTATTACCCTTCCTGCTGCTTGGAGAATTTTATTCATTCCCGGGTACATATAAGAATATTCAAATCCCTTACCCATATTCTGATTAAAATAATCCCTTATAGTATTTCTCTCAAATGAAAGCCCAGGCAATCCAACTGATACTACAATGGATCCGATTAATCTATCCCCAACCAAGTCTATTCCCTCTGAAAAAACGCCACCTAATACTACAAATCCTATCTTTCCTTCATCATAATTAAATTCAGCCAGAAATTCATCTCTTTGTTTTTCTGACATCCCTCTGTCCTGAGCGATGATGTCTAAATAGGGATTATCATTAGAGAATTCTTTGTATACCATCTCCATATAGGCATAAGAAGGAAAGAATACAAGATAATTTCCTTTTCTTTGAGATATAAACTCCCTTATTGCATTATTTATATGAGATACTGAAGCTTTTCTGTCATTATATCTAGTCGATATATTTGCAATTGCAGCTATAAATAGATTGTCTTCATCAAATGGAGAGTTTAAATGATATCTAAACGAATTCTCATCTCCTCCTAAAAGTCTCATATAAAAGTCCATGGGTGTTAGAGTTGCAGAAAAATAGATACATGACCTCGCCCTCTCTAAGGCTTCTTTAAATAAACTCGATGTATCTATACATAAAAGCTTTATCACTATCTGATCTGAATCATCCAATGTAAATATAGTTCTAAATCCTAAATCGTATAAGTCGGCAATTCTCATATAAGAGAGGAGTTCAAAATATGTATTTAATACTATTTCATATCCCTTAGCTTCTTTTTCATCTGAAAGATATCGGTCGAGCTTTGAAGTAAGACTTTTTATCCCCGCATATATTTCTTCCGGAGCTTCAATTAGTAGATATTCTCCCCTATCTCCCATAAGAGGTCTATATAATTCCATTTTGCTTAGCAGATTTGATGCCGCTTTTCTGATATTCAAATACTTTCCGGTAAACTGTTCCAATATATTTATCAAATCGACCGCTCTCAATTCCTGCGAAAACATATTTCTTCCCCTGTCGATAAGATTATGTGCTTCATCGACTAAAAAAAGAAAATCATCAGATGGATTATCAAAAAACCTCCTTAAATAGACTCTGGGATCAAATGCATAATTATAGTCGCAAATTACTATATCTGAATAGATGCCGAGATCTAATTGAAATTCAAATGGACAAATTCTATGCTTCAAGCTATATTTCTCTATACATTCAAAATCTATTAGCATTTCATTGTCTAGTATATCTAAAATTGCATCATTCACCCTATCAAAATGACCCTTTGCATATTTGCAATCCTTTGGATTACATTTTACTTCTTCATTTATACATGATTTTTCTTTAGCAGTAAAAGTCACCGATTTTATATTTAATCCATTTGTAATCAGCATATCGACAGCTCCTGAACAAGCCGCTTTTGTAGTCGATCTGGCGGTCAGATAAAAAATCTTATCTATGAGATTTTCTCCTATAGCTTTAATCGACGGGTACAAAGATGACATGGTTTTTCCAATCCCCGTAGGTGCTTCAACAAAAAGAGTTTCAGATTTTAAAATTGAATTGTAAACTGCTACAGCCATCTCTCTTTGCCCCTTTCTGTAATTAGAAAAGGGAAAGTCCAATCTCATTATACTCTGATTTCTTTCATTTCTCCACTCGATTAACTTTTTACTGAAATCAAGATATGAATACAATAAATCTTCATAAAAATCTTTTAATTCATTTTTCGTAAAACTCTTTCTGAATCGCTTTGTTTGACCATCCTCTATATTATAATATGAAAGCTGTGCATCTATCTTTTCTAAATTCTCATTATGGGCATAAAAATAGGCATAGGACTTGACCTGAGCCCAATGGAGCAAATTATCATCTTCAAGGTTCTCAAGTTTTCTTGTTGTACTTTTTATCTCGTCTATTATTATATGATCGCCCTCTTTTATCAATCCATCAGCTCTGCCTTCGACTACAAAGAGCATATCATCAATTATAGATTCATTTCTTAATATATATTCGCTGGTATAATCTCCTATATATTCTTTTTGTAATTTTTGATGAGCCTTAATTCCCAATATGGCACGATTTTGAGAGATATAGCTCGTATCTATATCCCCGCTTCTCATTACGAATTCAATTAGATTTCTTACAGATAATCTTATAACTTCCATATATATCCCTTAAAAATAAACTCGAGGCTAGCCCCGAGTTTAAAGTCCGTAGTATTCTTCTATTGTCAGTCCCGCTTCGAATATCTTTTTTGCGAGTTCCGGCCCTACATATCTAAAATGCCATGACTCATATCTAAATCCGGTCGACTCTTCTTTGCCCCTCGGATATCTTAGAATGAATCCGTATTTATATGAATTATTTGCAAGCCATTCCGCTTCCTTTGTTTCATCAAAAGAATCATTTACAGCATTGTCTCCACCTGTTATAAAATCGAATGCATATCCCGTTTGGTGTTCACTATGTCCCGGAGCTGCACTGATTGCTTCAGCTTCTTCCCTGCCGTATTCCTTTACATTCATCTCAAATAGCTTTTCTTCATCTTCATAGCTCCTATAGTCGGAAACTATCTTTATATCGAGTCCCTCTCTTTTCATTTCATCTCTCATAAGTTCGTAAGACTGCATGGCTTCAAATTTAACTCCAGGATTATAGTCCTCCGGCAATCCATATTCTTTGTTAACTATGAGTATTCCGTCGATTACTTTGAATAATTTCTCGTCCTCAACTTTTTCCAATTCTTCTTCTTTTACATATCCGTCGAGATTCTGATAATTTACTTTTACCCATCCATTATCAGATCCATATGATTCAAGATAATCTCCGATTGGGACCTCTGTTACTATATCGCTCTTATCATTTGTAGAGCTGTAAATATGCGTCTGAGACTTAGCTCTGCTTATCCTCTGCATCTTGTCTAAAAAGCCCTCTTTTTTATCTTTAGTTAGCTTTTCAAGATTTTTTATACTCTCAGAGTTGTTTAGGTATTTCGTTATTTCTTCATTATCTTCTTTAGAAATATTTTCCTCTAATTTCTCCCCGGATTTATTAATTTGCGCATCACCGCCGACATATGTCTTATTTTCAGTTTTAGCAATATCTTTTTTGAAAAATGGCAATTTTGAAAACAAGCTGATTGCTCCGGTAACAGATAATACCATGACGATAGAAAAAACAATAATTCTATTTCTATTTCTTCTTCTTATCGCTGCACGTCTACGTCTATTAGTTCTTCTCATTTTACAACTCCTCTACAAGTATTCGATTAATCTATACTACTATTCTATCATAATAAAACTAGATATTAAATAGCTCAGACAGAAATATTTACAAAAAGGTTACATTTTTTTGTAAAGAGTTGTATTTTGAAAAATAATTATATTTTTCAGCTATTGTCATTTTCTTCGGGGATATAATTATCAAAAGTTGGAACTATCTTTTCTAATTCCTGAACTATTATATCTCTATTATTCAATTTAGTTGCTGCCTTTAACGGTTCTAGTTTTTTTAATAGCTGATTAAAGTCAATATCCATAGGCTTTTCAATATAAATCCTATCATATTCCGTCGAGTCAGTTATATCCTTATTCAATAATATTTCTTCGTATAATTTTTCACCCGGTCTCAAACCAATTATTTCAATATCTATATCCTTATAAGGTTCATGCCCATAAAGCCTGATAAGTTTTTCGGCTAAATCAATTATCTTTACTGGTTCGCCCATATCTAGGACGAATATCTCTCCACCTTTTGCAATCGCTCCGGCTTGAAGTACGAGCTGGCTCGCCTCGGGTATCGACATAAAGAATCTTATGATCTTCTCATCTGTTACCGTCACCGGGCCGCCCTTCTTTATTTGATTTATAAATAAAGGTATTACACTGCCGCTCGATCCCAATACATTTCCAAATCTAACGGCTACGAAATCTGTATTTGAAATCTTGTTAAATGATTGAATTATCATTTCACAAATCCTCTTTGTAGCGCCCATTATATTAGTAGGATTGACAGCTTTATCTGTAGAAATTAAAACAAATTTCTCTACATTATGCTTATCGCATTCTAATACGACATTTAATGTTCCAAAAACATTATTTTTAATCGCCGACTCCGGACTCCCTTCCATTAATGGAACATGCTTGTGAGCTGCAGCATGAAATACTACATCGGGTTTGTAGTCCCCAAATACAGTTGAAATCCTATCTCTATCTCTAATTGATTCAATAAAAACTCTCAAGTCTAAATTTGGATATTCCCTCTTTAATTCATTTTGAATATCATAGGTAGTATTCTCGTATATATCCAGTATCAAAAGCTGTTTGGGATCGTATTTTACTATCTGTCGACAAAGCTCGGATCCTATCGATCCGCCCCCACCTGTTACCATTATGACCTTATCCTTTAGGAATCCGTATAATTCAGATGTATTGAGTTTTATCTCATCTCTTCCCAAAAGGTCGTCTATCTCTATATCCCTAATATCATTTAATTCTATCTTGCCATCTATCATCTCGTATACGCCGGGAACAATCCTGACTTTAACAGATGTCTTACTGCATATATCGAGTATTTCCTTCTGATCTTTATTGCTTGCAGAAGGCAAGGCGACGATTATTTCGTCGATTTTATATTTTTTGGTAAGGGCCTCTATATCATTTCTATTTCCTGCTACTATTATCCCTCCGACAGATCTTTTCAATTTAGCTGGATCATCATCGACAAATGCGACAGGTATATTACCGAGATTAGGATGCTTCCTCAATTCTTTTAATACCAATAGACCCGATTCACCGGCTCCTACGATTAAAGTCTTTTTAAGATTTGCATCAAGACCCGAGCCAATTGTCTTTGCCCTATATATCTTAGGTATATATCTCATTCCTCCAATTATGACTGCATCGAGAATCATTACTATAGGATATATACTTCTAGGAAGTGCGGAACCGGATAAGATGAGATAAGCTGTCGATAAGATATTTGAAACTAAAACAGCGCCCAGTATATTTAAAAGCTCATTTACCGAAGCATATCTCCAAATCGTCTTATATAATTTAAAAAAATAGAATACTATAATCTTGCCAATCGTAATTATCAATAGATTTTTTATATATAAATCTATATAAATTGTCGGCAATTGCATCTCAAATCTCAGTAAAAGTGCAATTAGATAATTTAAATTTATCAGTATTGCATCGGCTAAAACGAGTAGCCATATTCTCTTATCTCTCATAATTACCTCTTCTAAAAATCGCTTAGCTTTAATTTGTTTAAATACTCTTTTAACTGTTCTCCTATCATTTCATCTCTCAGCCCAAATTCTAGATTAGCTTTTACAAATCCCAATTTATTTCCTATATCATATCTATTTCCCTTAAATTTATATCCGTATACATCTTCAATCTCGGTCAAACCTAAAAGTGCATCCGTCAACTGAATCTCATTATTTATACCAGGCTCTGTCTTTTTAATTATTTCGAATATCTCTGGAGACAATATATATCTACCTATTATAGCTAATCTCGAAGGTGCATCTTCAAGTTTTGGCTTCTCAATCATATCATATATCTTATATATATCTTCGGTTAGCTTATCTCCCCTTATTATCCCGTATTTATCGACATCTTCGTCCTCAACATCTATAAGTGCAACCACGGAATTTTCATATTCATAGTATTTATTTATCATCTGCTTAGTTATAGGATCTTCAGAAACGATTATATCATCTCCCAATAATACGGCAAAAGGTTCGCCCGCAACGAATGCTTCTGCACATGATATGGCATGACCCAGTCCCTTCGCTTCTTTCTGCCTAATATAGTATATATTAACCTTGTCGGAAATAGATCTAAGCTCTAAGAATTCCTTGTCTTTTCCAGCTTTTTTGAGTTGGTGTTCTAATTCTATTGAATGATCAAAATGGTTTACGATACTGTCTTTTCCCCTGCCAATTATGACCAAAATATCTGTAATCCCCGAATCATAAGCTTCTTCAACTATATATTGCAAGGTAGGTTTGTTAAGTATCGGCAGCATCTCCTTAGGCTGAGCTTTGGTAGCTGGTAAGAATCTTGTTCCCAATCCAGCCGCCGGGATGACAGCCTTTCTGACTTTATTCTTATTCTCCATTATAACTCTCCTCATAAGCTTTCAAGATTACCTCTACCGGTTTCTTTCCTTCATGCCCGTCTATTAAAGGTTTTCTATCTTCCCTGATTGATTCTATAAAATCCTTGTAAAGAGGAGTATGTCCATTTCCATATACATTATCTATATCATCTTTTGTTTCAGGATTATCATAGTACTTTTTATCTGCAAAATTCCAAGTCTCTATTTTATTTACAGCTAAACCACCTATGACTGCAGTTCCATTTTCACCGAATATGCTCAAAGTTTCTTCTAGATTTTTAGGATATACACAGGCCGAACCTTCAATAATTCCGACAGCTCCATTCGCAAATCTTAAAAGTAGAGCTCCGAAGTCTTCCATCTCTATATCTCTGAGATAAGTTCCAAGTTCAGCCTTGACACTTACCACCTCCGAGTCCATCATCCACAAGAGCAAATCTATATTGTGAATTCCCTGATTCATCAAAGTGCCTCCGTCGAGAGCTCTGGTTCCACGCCATGGAGCCATATCATAGTAATTTTGGTCCCTCGTCCATAAAATCCTCGCCGTACCATTTATAATCTTCCCAAATCTTCCATCATTTAAAGCTCTCTTGAGCTTTTGTATCGGCCTATTAAATCTATTTTGATGGGATACGCATACCTTTAAACCGGTTTCATCTGAAATACGATTTATCTCATCTATTTCTTTTAAATCCAATGCCATAGGCTTTTCAATAATAACATGATGTCCAGAGTTTAAAATATCTATGGCCTGTTTCCCATGATATCCGCTTTCCGTTGCTATAACTACAGCATCTAAATCCTCATCCGCCAGCATCTTCTTGTAATCTGTATATATTTTTATATCGCAATTTTTGTCAAATTCCATATACTGATCTCTTCTTTGCTCCGCTCTTTCCTCTATTAAATCGCATAGAGCTACTAGCTTGCAGTCATCAGAATTATTTATGATGGCCTCAATATGTTTATAAGAAATCCTTCCACAGCCTAAAATAGCAAATTTTAATTTTTCCATAATAATCTTCTCGCCTCTTTCATAATATTATAATTTAATCAGATTACCATCATCCCAAAAAACCCGAGCGCATGGCTCGGGCCGATTTTATAATAATTCCAAATTATCTCTCTCTAATCCCCTGGTAGCATATCTAGTATCGAATACATAATTAGCATTGTCCACTACCATCTCATAATCTATATTGCTATGATTTGTAGTTATAACAACTAAATCATATCCTTTGATTATATCCGGAGATATCTCTTTAATCGATTCACCAATTGTTCCATCCGCTCTTTTATATGATGGATTCAGTGAATCATAATAGTCTAGGATGGCACCTTCTTTTTCAAATTCTTCTATTATGACAAGGGCCGGACTATCTCTTAAATCATCTATATCATTCTTATAAGCAATTCCGAGCAATAGGATTTTAGATCCATTTAAAGGCTTTTTAAATTTTCTAGATAAGATTCTGAGACTCCTCTCCACCACATATGAAGGCATAGCATCATTTATGGTTCCTGAAGCTTCTATCAGAGGCATATGCATATCATATTCTCTAGCCTTCCATGTCAAGTAAAAAGGATCTAGAGGTATACAGTGACCTCCAACTCCAGGTCCCGGGTAAAATGCTTGGAATCCATAAGGCTTAGTCTTTGCAGCATCGACTACTTCCCATATATTTATGTCCATCTTATTAGCTAGGATAGCAAATTCATTTATCAATCCAATATTTACATTTCTATAAGTATTTTCCAAGATTTTTTCCATCTCGGCAACCTTGGGGCTTGAAGCTTTAAATATATCGGCATCCAAGACATTTTCATAAAGAGCCGCTGCGACTTCTGTAGCATCTTCTCCAACTCCGCCTACAACTTTAGGAGTATTTTTTGTTTTATATAATTTATTTCCCGGATCTACTCTTTCTGGTGAAAAAGCTAAATAAAAATCTTCTCCACATTTTAGTCCTGATATATCTTCGAGAATTGGCTTCATTAATTCTTCTGTTGTACCTGGATATGTCGTCGATTCCAATACAACTACAGTTCCCTTTTTCAAATATTTTGCGACATCTTCAGTCGATTTCTTTACATATGATATATCAGGTTGTTGATATAAGTCCAAGGGTGTAGGAACTGCTATCGCTATAAAATCCAATGTAGCTACATCTTCAAAATTAGTAGTTGCTTTTAATTTTCCAGATTTAACTACCTCACTCAATTGTTCATCTACGACATCCCCTATGTAATTATGCCCCTTATTGACCATATCGACTTTATCATCTTGAACGTCAAAGCCGATAGTAGTGTATCCCGCCATGGCCTTCTCAACAGCAAGCGGCAGACCCACATATCCCAATCCTACAACTCCTACCTGCAAAGTCTTATCTTCTATTTTCCTTAATAAATCCTCTTTTAATCCCATCTTTTACTCCTTTAAAAGAAATTCATCCCCACCTAAATACTCTTTTTTACAGTCGGGACAATGATACTCTCCAGCCTCTTCTACAAGCCTTATTCCACATTCACATATATATCCAATACATCTTCCGGGATTTCCTACGATGATCTCGTGATCTCCTATATCTTTTGTAACCACAGCCCCAGCGCCAATCAATGCAAATCGCCCTATCTTATTTCCACATATTATAGTTGCATTTGCTCCTATGCTCGCGCCATAACCGACTATGGTCTCTCTGTACTCCTCTTTTCTCTCAATAAAACTCCTGGGATTTATCACATTAGTAAAGACACATGAAGGCCCTAAGAATGTATGGTCTTCGCAAATAACCCCTGTATAGACAGATACATTATTCTGTATTTTTACTCCATTCCCAATCTTAACACCTGGAGAAATAACAACATTTTGACCGAGATTGCAATTTTCACCTATGACTGATCCAGACATTATATGAGAAAAATGCCATATCTTAGTTCCCTTTCCAATCTTTACATCTTCATCGATATACGAAGACTCATGAACGAAGTATTCACACATATTATTTCTCCAATGCATTAATTATATGACTGATTTCCTCATCAGTCAATTCTGCAAACATTGGGATTGCAAATGTCCTATCCGCTAGGTATTCGGCATTAGGCAAATCGCCTCTAGAATAACCTAATTCTTCATATACTTTTTGCAGATGCATGGGTATGGGATAATAAATACCGGTTGCAATTCCCTCTGAATTAAGCTTTTCCACTGTATCAGCCCTATTTGATGACTGAAGAATATAAAGATGATATATATGTTTGCAATCATCCGAAACTGAAGGTTTAATCAAATCCTTACTCAAAATCCTCTCATTGTATTTAGCTGCTATCTCCGCCCTCTTTTCATTCCATTTATCGAGATGCTTTAATTTCACTCTAAGCAATGCAGCCTGAAGCTCATCTAATCTGGAATTATGTCCTATCAGATAATTATAGTATTTTAAGGGATTATATACTGTATTGTCGCCGCCCTTTTCCTCTTCGATCTCACCTTCGATTCGATTTAAGAAATTATAGGCTCGCTGACCATTCTCGCCGCTTCCATGAGCTCGTAAAGCCCTTAAGACCACAGCTATATCATCTGAATTGGTTACCATCATACCTCCATCTCCGGCGCATCCCAAATTTTTTGTAGGAAAGAAAGAAAATGTGGATATATCTCCAAATGATCCTGCTTTTTTCCCCTTATATTCTGCTCCGGCAGCCTGAGCGACATCTTCTATTACAAATAAATCGTGTTTTTTAGCTATTGCCATAATTTGATCCATCTTTGCACATTGCCCAAAAATATGAACCGGCATTATGGCCTTGGTTTTATCATTTATCTTCTCCTCTATCTTAGAGGGATCTATATTATAACTATCTAATTCCACATCTACAAAGACAGGTTTTGCTCCTGTATAGGATATACTCTCAGCGGTTGCAAAAAAAGTGAAAGGAGTTGTTATAACTTCATCACCCTCTCCAATACCTAGAGCTTCCAGAGCGAGCACCAAGGCATCTGTACCATTTCCACAAGAAATAGCATTCCTAATTCCTATATAATCGGCAAATTCTTTTTCAAAAGAAAGAATATTTTCTCCCATTATATATCTTGCAGAATGTAGAACCTCTAAAATATCCTTATCCGCTTCTTCTCTTATGCTTTCATATTGTCTTTTCAAATCGATTAATTGAATTTTCATAAAACCTCCACAGGATTATTTTACAATTGCAGCCAATGTTTTAAATATAAGCGAAATATCGTACAATAAACCCATATTTTTTATATACTCTATATTCAGCTCTAACTTTTTTGGCATTATCTCTTCTATATAAGCTTTTTCCGGATTTTCTGATTCAGCTAAAACCCTAGATTCATCTCTGTACTCTATAGAGGCGAGATCTGTTATGCCGGGCCTAACCTTGAGTACATTCAACTGATCTTCATCATATAATTTCACATATTCAGGAACTTCCGGCCTTGGTCCCACAAGGCTCATATCTCCAATAAAGACATTTATAAGCTGCGGTATCTCGTCTAATTTGGTTTTTCTTAAAAAAGAGCCTACCTTGGTTATCCTTCTATCTCCTCCTACAGTTATGCTCTTCCCCTTAAGTGGTGCATCGGAGACCATGGTTCTAAATTTAAAAATCTTGAAATTTTCTAAATTTTTACCGACTCTTACTTGCTTAAATAGTATTTCTCCCTTTGAGTCCAGCTTTATAAATATCGCAATCACTAACATGGGAATAAATAAAATTATCAATCCTATTCCGGAAGCTACAATATCGAAAATCCTCTTTACAAATAGCTGAACTTTTTTCTCATCGAGTAATCTATCAATATCCATTTTAACTTACTATATCTTTCAAGCTCTTGGCAACGAAATTGACATCCATATCGCTTAGCAAGGTGTGAAGAGGTAATGTCATGACATTTTTATATCTATTATAAGCATTGGGATAGTCTCTTATTGAAAAGCCGAGATTTTTATATGCAGTGTGCATTGGAAGAGGTTTATAGTGAACATTTGTGGATATTCCCCTCTCAGCCATCTCTACGATTACTTCATTTCTCTCTTTCTCAGCATAATTTCTCAAATTTACTATATAAAGATGACCGGTACTTATTTTGTCATCCGTAAAGTGAACCATCGGCTCAATACATGTATTTTCAAATTCAGAATTGTATTTTTCTATAATCTCTTTTCTCCTAGCCAGAAGCCCAGGATATCGTCTCAATTGAGCAAGCCCGAGAGCAGACATTATATCTGTCATATTGCATTTGTAATTTGGCGCAATTATATCATATTCCCAAGCTCCAAGCTGCATTTTTGCTAAAGCATCCTTGTTTTGCCCATGTAGGGAAAGGAGTTGAAACTCATTATATGCCTTTTCATCATCAAATAAATCTTCTCTCCAAGTCACCGCTCCGCCTTCAGCAGTAGTAAGATTCTTGACTGCGTGAAAAGAATAGCAACTTATATCTGCCCATTGACCTACATCTTTGCCCTTGTACTTTGCTCCAAACGAATGAGCCGAATCAGACAGAATACATATCCTCGAAATTCTATCCTGAATTTCATTTGAAGACTTGAATATAGATTTTTTAGATTCAACTATCTCCAGTATCTTCTCGTAATCACATGGCACTCCGCCAATATCAACTGGGATTATCGCCTTGGTATTTGAATTTATCACAGATTCCAATCTATCATAATCCATTTCAAAACCATCTTTTGTTATATCTACCATTTTGATTTTAGCTCCAACATGATTTATTACAGATGCGGAAGCAGTGTAGGTATAAGGAGTTGTTATCACCTCATCTCCGGGACCAACTCCCAGATATCTAAGGGACATCTCCATGGCTGCAGTAGCAGAATTTAACGCTACAGCCTTATTTGTAGATAAATAGCTTGCAATCTCTTTTTCAAATTGTTTAGTCTTGGGGCCCGTCGTAATCCAGCCTGATTTGAGAGCATCGACTACTTCCTCTATCTCTTTTTCCGTTATATCAGGCGGTGAAAATTGAATATTCATAATATCTCCCTCTCTTTTCTACCTCTTATCTCTCTTTAAAAAGCGATTCAGGTATACATTGACTGCCCTAACTCTAGTTAATATAACCATGATAAAGTAAATTATCGCAGCAGATAAGATTACAGTCAATATTCTAATTGCATCAGATATCGCTAAAGTCTTTAATGTCTTATTTATTATTATTACAGCAATGCCCATGGTTGCTGCCGATATAAATACTTTTAAAAATTCTTTAAAATAATTCGTAAAATTCATATCCGGCAATTTTCTTTTTAATCTAATTATCAGCATAAATGTAGCAATTGTTACCGATATTGAAGTTGCTAGAGCTAAACCTCTATGCTGCATAAATCTTACGAGTATTATATTCAAAATTATATTTAAAGCCACCGCAAAGAAACCATTTATCATCGGGGTCTTGGTGTCATGTAAGCTGTAGAATACTTTTGAAAATAGCATCCTCAATCCACTTCCGGTCAGACCCAAACTATAAAAGAAGAATGCCCCTGCAGTTACTATAGTATCTTCATGAGTAAACATATTTCTTTCAAACATAAGCTGAATTAAATCTGTTGACATTGTCATTATACCTATGGTAGCGGGTATCGTAATTAAAAATACTGCACCTATAGCATCATCGATTAAATCTACTATCTTCTTATGGTCATTTCTCTCAAAAGCTTCCGATAGCAAAGGAAACATAACCGTCGTAAATCCGGCTATAAATATAGCCAGTATCGCATCATTTACTTTTGTTGCATTGTCCATTCCCGTTATAACACCATCAGGAAGTCCAGACGCTAAATTTCTATCTACTATGATATTTATTTGCTGCACAGCTGATCCAATCGCAACCGGAATTATAAGTTCCAAAGTTCTGAAGACATATGGATCTTTCATCTGTATCAGAGGTCTCCATCTGTATCCTGTCTTAAACATAGCCGGAACCTGAATCAAAAACTGCGAAAGATTTGCAAATATTGTTGTTATAATAAGTCCTTCAATGCTAAGTGGCATAAAAAACAAATAAACAAAAAAAGTTAAATTGTATAAAATGCCCATAAATGCATATGGACCATAAATATTGAAGGAATGAAGATAGGCAGTAATTAGATTCATGAGAGCAAGTGAAATTATTATAGGAACGCCTATCCTAGTCAATTTTACTGCAAGATTAAATTTTTCTTCATCAAAACTGGTAAACATTATCTTTATTAGGACAGGTGCAAAAATATAAACTAAGACCGAAATGATTATAGCCAAAACTATTACAATATTTGAGATATTGTTAAAAAATTTGAATTTTCCTCTTATCCCATGCCTTTCTTTAATTTGAGCTAAAACAGGGACTAGAGCAGTTAATATCGCAGTACCAATAATGCTCATACTCATTGCAGTAACTTGAAAAGCAGCATTATAAGCATCCGTCTCAAGACCTTGACCGAATTTCCACCCGATCACCATAACCCTCAATGCACCCATAGCCTTTGACAATATGCCAAACATCGCAATCATTATAGATGCACGAGCTATATTCTTCTTATCCATCAAAACCTCCGGTTTATCGTTTGAATTTTATAGATATTATAGCAATCTACCTGCTGCCTATCGCAACCTCAAATACTTCATTTATATCTACTAATTTTTCAGCAATAGATTTAAATTTATCAGCTTTATCGCTTACATAAAATTTTGTATCCGTATTATCTTTTAATCCATTTTCTATATCCGAATCCTTTAAAATTCTTTTTAATTCTTTTGCCGTCTCTTCTGCCGGATCGATTATCATGATATCATCCGTCAAAAACTCGGCTATCTGATCCCTGAGTACTGGGAAATGAGTACATGCCAAGATTATTGCATCCATAGAGCTGTCCTTAAAATCCTGTAGATACCTTTCGATTATCAATTTTGATATATCGGTGCCTGCCCAACCCTCTTCAACTATCGATACAAGCATGGGACAAGCCCTAGCAATTATCTTGAGTCCGGCATCTCCCTTATAAAGCCTATTTTGATATTGCATAGACTCAACTGTCGCCTTTGTAGCTATAAGTCCGAGAGTCTTTATATCTCCTGCATTCATAACAGCTCTAACTCCCGGATCTATTACGCCCAAGACCGGAATATCTATATTTTCTATAAGATAATCATATGCTATGGCGGTAACAGTATTACATGCTATTACTAAGACTTTTATATCCTTCTGAATCAAAAAGTCGACCGCTTCTTTTGAAAATCTCAATATCTCCTCTTTGGGTCTCGGACCATAGGGAACTCTCGCCGTATCAGCATAGTATATCAAATTTTCATTTGGAATCTGTTTTTTTATTTCCCTTAAAACCGTAAGGCCACCTATTCCCGAATCAAATACTCCTATTGGTCTATTGTCCATAATTACCTCGTCTCGCAGCTAAAAACTAAATCGTATTTATCCTTAAAATAAAAGAAAGCATTCTGCAATTTATTATAATCGTCGTAAATTCCAAATACAGTTGGACCACTACCGCACATCAAAGTCGCTCTGGCTCCCAATCTCTTCATATTCTCTTTTATTTCAGAAATCTCAGGCTGTATTTTAATAGTCACATCTTCCAATTTATTGCTTATAAGAGGATAAAATCCCTCATCATCTCCATTATTAATCGTCTTTACAATATTATCGAAATCGATTCTGCTCTTCGGGTCATGGCTATAATTTTTATATACATATTTTGTACTAACTCCATAGCCCGTATTAACGATGAGGATATTTCTTCCCGAAAAGCTTTCAAGGCCCGATAACTCGTCACCCTTTCCCACACCGAGAGCAGTGCCGCCCATAAAGAAGAATGGTACATCAGCGCCTATTTTCGAGCCTATCTCGACGAGTTTTTCCTCCGAAAGATTCAATTCCCATAATTGATTTAATCCCTTTATCATAGCTGCTGCATTAGAACTACCACCGGCTAGACCCGCAGCTATGGGTATATTTTTTTCTATATGGGCCCTAATCCCAGGGTCTCCCTCATAGTATTCTTTCATTAAATCCCAAGCTCTGTAAAGGGTATTGTCCTCATCTATGGGCAGGAGCTTATAATCACAAGTCAAAATAAGTTCTCCACCGGGCTTTTGTTTTATGTAAATGCCATCTCTCAAATCTATCTCTTGAAATATAGTTATGATATCATGATATCCATCATCTCTTTTATCTAAAACATCGAGTGATAAATTTATCTTGGCATATGAATCCAGTATAATTTCTTTATTCATTTTATCTCCCCTCTACAAAGACAGTCTTATATGTGATTTCCCCAAATTGGAACGACTTATCTTAGTAATTATATCATAAATCATAAAAAATGTTGAGCATTCAAAACCAAAACAAATAAAAAGAAATCGCATTACAATTGCGATTTCTTATTGATTTAACAAATTTTTAACTCGACTGTCGATGTCAATATGTCTGAATAGGAGTACGAAATAGTTCTTTCTATATCAAATTTATTATTGATTCTAACTATGAATATATTAGGGTAAGCATCTACTATGATTCCCTCATTCGTAACTATTCTTTTTCTTCCCTTGTCTGCCCTTAAAATTACTTTTTTGCCGATATTTTCCTTGACCTCTGCCTTAATACTGGATAAATTATCACTATACTTCAAGCTATCACACCTTCCATAATTTAAGTACAACTAACTACCTTGTATTATATAATACTTCCAGCTTTAGGTCAAGAGAAATTAATAATTATATAATATTTAAATCTCAAAGTCAAATACTTTTTAATTTTATTTTATAATCTAAAAAAATAAAAAGGACTCGAAAGTCCTTATAAAGTCAAGATTTTTGAAGCAATATTAAAATATATTATCAGACAGCTCGCATCGATAATCGTCGTGATAAGCGGAGCAGCCATAATTGCCGGGTCAAATTTTAATTTTTTTGCCAAAATGGGTAAAAGTCCTCCTACAACCATGGCGGAAATTATAGTCAGAACCATTGTCATGGAAACGACCAAAGCCACAGTAAATCCAACCTTATCCATTACCATTATCCTTATAAAATTGACTGTTGCCAACAAAACTCCTACTACCAAGGCGACGACAAATTCTTTTTTTACGACTCTCCTCCAATCTGAAAGTTCTATACCTCCCGTCGCCATTCCCCTTATTATTAGAGTTGAAGATTGATTTCCTGCATTTCCTCCAGTTCCCATAAGCATAGGTATAAAAGTATTTAAGACGACTACTGCAGCCAAAACTTCGCTATAGCTCTCTATTATACTTCCAGTTATAGTAGAAGTAACCATGAGTATAAGAAGCCATATAATCCTATGCTTGGAAAGAGTTATGACATCGGTAGAGAGATATTTTTCCTCTATTGGAGCAATCCCCGCCATCTTTTGAAAGTCCTCGGTATCCTCAGCTTCAATTACATCGATTATATCGTCGACGGTTATAATTCCAACCATTCTCGTTTCTTCGTCGACAACGGGAATTACACTATAACCGTATTTTATAAATATCTCCGATACATATTCCTGATCATCCAATGTATGGACATATATGACATCCTCATCCATGATATCGGATATTTTAGCATCTAAATCAGATGTCAAAATCATCCTCAAAGATACAAATCCCAAAAGCCTCTTTTCAGCATCAGTAACATAACATGTATATATCGTAACCTTGTCGACGCCATTGTGATTTATATACTCCAAAGCCTGTCTGACAGTCATACTCTGCTTTAATACGACATATTCAGGTGTCATTATAGTTCCGGCACTCTTTTCAGGATAATTCAATATCTGATTAATAAATGCCCTATCTTCGGCAGATGTATTTCTTAATATCTTCTTGACGGCATTGGCAGGCATTTCTTCTATAAAATCTACCATATCGTCAACATACATCTCATTCAGAATCCTATTAACCTCTTGATCCGTTGAACTCTCGACTATATTCATCTGCTTTTCAGAATCGAGCTCAGTAAAAACCTCTGCTGCCTGATCCTTACTTAGCAGCCTAAAAGTTATAATCGAGTCCTGCGAATCCAATTCATTTAGAAGCTCAGAAATCTCTACAGAATTCATATCATTTAGCATGGATTTTATATATGTATAATTTTTTTCATGAAGTAATTCTTTTAAATCAGTTATCATAAGCCCTCCAAAAATGGATAGTTAAACTATATAGATTCTATCATAATTTACGAGATTTAAAAAGTAATGATTATAAAATAATTACAAGGGTATCAAGTAAAGGAGAGCAAGTTCATACATTTAAAATGAGGTGATTTAATGAAAATAGAATTGACAAAATCAGCTAGGGAAGCTATTGATGAAAGTATAGATAAAAACTCAAAATTCCTATTGATTAATCTAGTGAAATACGACTGTCATGGTGCAGTTCTCTCTATGACTGTATCAGATGATATAGGCTCTAATAATCTTTATGAAATAGATGGATATAAATTTATTATGGATAAAGAAGAATCTGAAATGTTTAAAGAAATAAATATAGACTACAAATCTCAAGGCTTAAACGAAGGCTTTGCAATAAGTTACAAGGATAGTTCACTTGGACAATGCTTTATAACCGACGAGATTGATTAATTTCTACTAAAATAGTATAATATGAATACAGAGTTTAAACTCAAGGAGGAGAAAATGGAAGTTACTAAAGACATGTTGATTGGTGATGTTTTAAGAGAAGTCCCCGGAGCGATTGATGTATTATTTGAAGCCGGACTTGGATGCGTGGGATGCCCCGCAAGCCAAATGGAGTCAATCGAAGAGGCGGCATATGTACATGGTCTAGATTTAGATGACCTATTGAAAAAGTTAAATAATGCAAATGCTTAACCGGAGCCTAGGCTCCGGTTTTCTCTTTTATTTATAAATTTTGAATTAAATATTTAAAGCATCATCAATTCTATCTTGATCAAAACCTACTATTTCTTCTCCATTTATAACAGTAACAGGCACTCCCATATGTCCCATTTCCATAAGTTCAGTTCTAGCTTTAATATCTGTAGATACATTTTTCTCTACAAAGTCCACATTCTTTTCTTTTAAATAATCTTTAAGAGATGTGCAATATGGACAAGAGTCACTTGAATAAACAATTATATCCGACATTTAAATTCTCCCTTCTTAATAATAATCACTATCTATATACCCAGTATATATCATGATTAACAATATATCTCGATTTCCGGAGATTTAATTATCTCCTTTGCAATAGATATATAGTCATCGGTACTTAGATTTTCAGCCCTTAAATTATGAGCGATACCTAATTTATCTAATATCTTTTTGAGATCTTCTTTTTCAAGTCCATCACCCGAAAGCGAATTGAGGATCGTCTTTCGCCTCTGATTAAATCCCGCCCTAGTCAATTTAAACATCGCTTTTTCAAAATCTTTTTTATTTTCATTTTTTGGATCAAGTCTTATCACCATAGAATCGATTTTAGGTTTTGGAATAAATACATTTTTAGAAACTTTAATTATCTCTTTTGCATCTGCCATATAGTCTACAAGTACTGAGAGAGAGCCATAAGCCTTAGTTCCAGGCTTTGCCATCATCCTTTGAGCTACTTCTTTTTGAAGCATCACAGTCATCGACTCCAAACGCACTCTATCTTCCAATATATTTGTAACTATAGAAGTGCCTACATTATAGGGTAGATTTGCTACGATTTTAATATCCGAATCTCTATAACTATCGACGATCTCATTGAAATCCACCTTAAGAGCATCTTCATTTATAATATCGACATCAAAATCACTTAAAGTATATTCCAGTATTGGTATGAGCCTTTTATCTATCTCTATTGCGATAACCTTTTTGGCATATTTTGCTATCTGCTGAGTAAGTGTTCCAATTCCAGGTCCAATCTCGATTACGATATCGCTATCCTTTATCTCAGCTCCTCTTATAATCGCTTCTACGACATTTCCATCAATCAAAAAGTTTTGCCCTAAAGATTTAGAAAATGAAAAATCGAATTTTTTTAAAACTCTATTTAAATTATTAGGCATATACAATTTATCGCACATCTGATTTCAACCTCTTCAGCATTTCTTCAGCCGCCCTTTCAAATTCTTCTCTCTTAATCCCATATCCGGACAATCTCTTTAATAATTGCTTTGAGTTTCCATATCCAATGCCGAGTATATCGCATAAAATAATCCTTCTCTTTTTGGAATCCGGAAATCCGGAAAGTCCATATCTCGAAAGATCTGAAGATCCATACTCATATTCATCTTCTTTAAGCTCTGGTCTCGCCCTTTTTATCGCTCTGATTATCTCATCTGAAGAAGCATTTTCAACTCCTATATCTCCCTTTTTAGTAGCTCTATCTCTCAAAATAAAAGCATGTTTACAACCTGGAGCGACCTTGGACACTTCATTTCTTATCTTTTTTCCCGCATAATCAGGGTCGGTCAATACTATGACGCCGACCCTATCATTTAAATTTTTTATAGTATCCAGAGTTTCTTCACTGATATAACTGCCACCCGTCGCTATGACCTGACAATCGAGAGCCGATTTCACTGCCCTTATATCGTCCTTTCCTTCAACTACAATAACTTCTTTAATTTTCATCTATTCTATAAACCCTCTTGGCATTCTCAGTAGTAATCCTGAACAAATCATCTTCGTCCATCCCCCTCAGTTCGGCGATATACCTCGCAGTAAAGATAGTATTTGCAGGCTCATTTCGCTTCCCTCTTTTTGGTTCAGGAGTTAGATAAGGCGAGTCCGTCTCGACCAATAATCTGTCAATGGGGACAAATTTGGCAACTTCCTTAGGAGTCTTGGCATTTTTGAAAGTAACAGGTCCTGCCAATGATATATAATATCCGAGATCAATATATTTTTTTGCCATCTCGACAGATCCGGAATAGCAGTGAATAATTCCAGAAACAGCTCCACTGTATTCTCTCAAAATATTATATGTGTCTTCCGCCGCCTCTCTGCTGTGGATAATTACAGGCAAGTCCACTTCTTTTGCGATTTCAAGCTGCTTTATAAAAGCATCTTTTTGCATATCCCTAGGGCTATTGTCATAATAATAATCGAGTCCAATCTCTCCTATTGCCACAACTCTATCGGATGAAGCCATCTCTCGGTATCTCTCCAAATCCTCTTCGTCAAGTTCATCTGCTGAATGAGGATGAGTTCCTACGGCAGCATATATGCAATCATATTTATTAGCCAATTTATATGCGTCTTCGCTCGACTTTCTATCAGCTCCCGGATTCACGACAAAAGCTATGCCATCTTTTTTGAGATTTTGAATAATAACTTCCCTGTCATCATCAAATCTCTCATCATCTAAATGTGCATGACTATCAAAAACTAAATTCATTATGAAATCACAGCTCCACTCTCGATATCAGCTAATGTAGACAATAATGTCAATTTACCATTTTTCTCTGCCGATAGCAGCATGCCATTCGACTCAATTCCTCTGAGCATTACAGGCTTCAGATTGGTGATAGCTATTACTTTCTTGCCAACCAAATCCTCAGGCTCATAATATTTTCTTATGCCTGATACAATCTGTCTGGTTTCATCTCCTATCTTGAGTTTAAACACCAGAAGCCTATCTGCTTTATGATGATAACTGCATTCTAAAACTTCGGCGACTTTTAATTCCAATTTATCAAAATCATCAATGCTTATTTCCTCTTTGCTCATTTCATCATCAACTATTTCCACTTTTTTATCCAAGCTCCTCTCTTTTATGAGATCGCTATTCATTTTTTCTAAAATCTCAGCTTCTTTTTCCAAATCTAATCTCGGAAATAGATTATCGCCCCTGGAGATTTCAGTTCCGGGTAGGTATTTTCCAAAATTCCTAGTCGACTCCCAGCCCATCGGAGCAATTCCAAGCTGCTCATTTATCCTCATAGAAGTATGCGGCATGAAAGGTTCGATTAATTGTGCAACAATTCTAATCGACTCTATCAAATTATATAAAACAGTGTTTAATCTTTCGTTCTTTCCCTCTTTGCCCAATATCCAGGGAGTTGTTTCATCTATATATTTATTAGTGCGTCTAATCAATTTCCATATATATTCGAGTGCCGAACTAAATGCCAATTCATCCATCGCTTCTTCGACCTTTTCAGTAGTAGAAGTCGCCATCTCAATTAAATCCTCATCTACTATATCGATCTCTCCGACACCCGGTACGATTCCGCCATTATACTTTACTACCATCTGTATCGTTCTCGAAACAAGATTTCCCAAGTCATTAGCCAAATCTGAATTTAATCTTTGCAAAAATTTATCTTTGCTGAAGCTTCCGTCATTGCCAAAAGTAAATTCTCTGAGAACAAAGTATTTCAAAGCATCCACTCCATATCTCTCGATGATGGGCTCAGCATAAACAACATTCCCCTTAGATTTACTCATCTTGTCGTCTTCAAAAAGAATCCAGCCATGTGCAAAGATCTGATCAGGCAATGGAAGATCTAAAGCCATCAAAAGAGCTGGCCAGATTATAACATGGAATCTAATTATCTCCTTAGCCATCAAGTGAATATTCGCAGGCCAGTAATTATTAAATTTGACATCGTCAGTTCCATATCCAATCGCAGTCAGATAGCATGAAAGAGCATCGATCCAAACATAGATAACATGCTTGTCATCGAAAGGAACCTTAACTCCCCAATCAAAATTAGACCTTGATACAGATAAATCATCTAATCCCTTGTCTAGGAAATTATTTACCATCTCATTCTTTCTAGAAATAGGCTTAATAAAATCGGGATGCTCTTCATAATATTTCAGAAGCCTATCCCTATACTTTGAAAGCCTAAAAAAATAAGACTCTTCTTCCCTGTAGTCGACTTCTCTTCCACAGTCGGGGCATTTGCCTTCCTCGAGCTGTGATTCAGTCCAAAAAGATTCGCATGGAGTACAATAATGACCCTTATATACATCCTTGTAAATCTCGCCCTTTTCATAAAGCTTCGTAAAAATATCAGCAACATTTTTCTCATGTTCAGGATTGGTCGATCTTATGAAAGCATCGTAGTCTATCTCCAAATCTTTCCAAAGTTTTTTTGCAGACTCGACTATTTTATCCACATATTCCTTAGGCTCCTGTCCCGCTTTTTTAGCAGTCTCCTCTATTTTCTGCCCATGTTCATCAGTTCCCGTCACTAAATATGCATCATAGCCCTGTATTCTCTTAAATCTCTTTAAGACATCAGCCACTATTGTAGTATAAGTATGACCTAAATGAAAATTATTATTTGGATAGTATATCGGCGTAGTAATATAGTATTTTTTCTTTTCCATAATCTCCTCTTCCTTTATTATTAAAAAAATCTTTCATCTCATAGAGACGAAAGATTCGTGGTACCACTCTAATTCAGCCAAAGCCCTCATTAGGATATGCAATGCATATCTCAGGATTATATTGTAATCAACAAATCGCTCCAAAACCATATTCATATCCCTCAGCCACTCGGTCGCACCAAACCCGAGCTCTCTGTTGACATATTGGAAAACTACTCATTTCTTCAAGGCTCTTATTAAATTCACTATATAATATTTTAACATTAAATCACCGCAAATTCAAGATTACCAAATCATATAGACTCAAAATAAATTAAATCAGAATCATTGAGTTCAACAATTTGAGGCGACTTTTTATTTGAATAATAAAGAGTTCTTATTTTTGATACGGGATAAAAGCCAAAAAACTTAAAGGTTCTAAGAGATTTATAATTATCCTTATCTATAATAAGCAATACCGTATCACAATACATTCCTTTAAACAATTTAAGCAATTTATAAACCATATCTTTCATATAACCTTTTTTCCTATGTCTGACCATAGTATATACATCATATATATAGAAGGTATCGTCGTCTATTACAGATGAATACCCCGAGCTGCTCTCAAAGTATTCATCAGTTGTAAACCATATATATGCCAGTATCTCTTCATTTTTTATACCGATATAACGGATATCAGTCCCACCCGCAAGCCTTTCTTTAAAAATATTATACTTTCTCAAAGTAAATTCTTCGGGATTTTGCTCCAACAAGATATTTATTATATCCTCATCGATTTTAATAATTTCTATATCCAATTCTTCTAGAGAAATCTTAAAATCAATCAAATCCAATTCACAAATATAAAAATACCGTATAAATTATCTCTTTACTTTTCTCAATAATCCTTTAAAGCCTTCCGCTTCAATTATATGCTTTATTTTCTTTAGCATTATCCTATGATATCCTTTATCTTAAATAGTGATTTCACAAGTTTAGGAGTATCTTTATTCCATATATCCAATTCGTAAATCGTATTATAATCATTCGCCCATCTAAATTTCCATGGATAAGAACCTGTTCCAAAATCAAAAATATCAATTTCATCCTGTTCGCTAAGGTATTTGAAAATCTCATAGAAAGCAGTATTATTGAGCCTATAATCTCTATAATCAAAATCATAAGCTGTATTCCACGAATACAGAACTCTATTATGCAAATAACAATGCCTATAGAAGATCAATTCGCCTTCTGTATTTCTAAGAGTAAATAATACTGATTTTCCATCTAATAATGCCAATGCTTTAAAAAAATCATATTTTGACTTCTCTTCATAATGACTTCTTCTTTCAACCCTACCTAAGTCTTCTCTCATCTTTTTTTGTTGTCTTATGTGCAAATTCGATATTTCTTCAAACAAGTCTTCGTTTATTTTTCTTATAACATCAAATTTATAACCGACTTCTCTTTTCAGCTTATTTCTAAACTTTCTTGTTTTAGATGGCATACGACTTTCTATAATATCAAAATCATTATCTTTTTCAAACCTAAGAAGTGGATTTTCGTTGAGATGCCTATAATAAGGTCTAAATCTATCATCTTCAAAAAAATAGTAATTTAGATTGCTATTTTTCTGTATATATGACAATAGAATCCTATCCCATCTATAATCATTCTCATATACAAAGTCCATTATCCTATTAAAAACTGTTTTATAATTAATTAAACTCGAATCAAAAATTATATCTCTATAATCACCCATACCTATAAACTTAAGTTCAGTCCATGAAAGGGGGCCTTTGATTCTTTTTTCTAGATATAGTGGAGCTATAGCTACAGATATATTATTATGATATGCGACCAGTATAAATAATTCTCTATATTCATCCTTATTGTATTTCCACCATAAACTATTATATGGAAAAGTTTGATAAAATGAAGAATTAAATCCGCTTTCTAATTTTAGCCAATCTTCCTTAATCATTTCTAAGCCTGACTCGTCTTTTACTATCTCCACTTTCATATCTCATCAACTCCTAAATCCTTATAAATACTCTGTAAATCATCTTCACGATTTATAACCTTATAAAAAGATCTATTATTTGAAATCCTATATTTAAGTATCTCTTTTAAGTCTATATTATCTAATTTAGCCATAAGATCGATAAATTCTTCTTTACTCAATTTACAAAAAAATTCAACAGGTCTGCCTTCACCGATTGACATCCTTTATATCTATTCAATAATTGGAATATATCAAAATCCATCATCTTCTGAGATTTAAAGAAATTATAAAATCTCATCTTATTTTTAAACTGCTCCTTAGACATAGGGTGATATGAATTTATCCAATTTAAAGGCATGAGATTGCTTACCTCATATAGATAAATATCTCCTTTAAAATCTGAAACCTCAAGTGAATTCGCTAAAATCTTCGTCACCCTATTATGTTCATCATGTGCATCAATAGGGCATACGGTAAAAATCTGATCATATCCATTTTCTAATACTTTTTTTATGCGAGAATCAATCAAATTTATATCCCAATCAAGATCTCCATTTTTCACTTCATCTAGGAAATCGATCAATCTCAGCTGGCAAGCATTTAAAATCCGGTCCAGTTCTTTTTTTCTGGTCTCTGACTTTTCCTCTCGAGTACCTTTTCCTCTCGAGTCTCCACTGTCCGTCATATAAAATAAATCAAAACTGCAACCCGATTGTAAAATTCCACCCATTCCTATCGTCTCATCATCGACATGGGGTGCTATAACAAGAGTCTTTCCTCTCAATTCGATTTCTTTAACCTTAATTTTATCAATATTTTGCTTACCATACCATCTTTTAATTTTAAATATATTATATATCCTTATAGGATGGTATAGTAGCTTCGCAATCAGATCTTTTATTCCCATCAAAACACCTCTTTAGTTAATATATCATAGAGCATAGTTTTGGTAAAGCCAATGGCTTATTATACTAGATTAAAAAGCTCCTAGTAGTAATTTATCAAGACAAATCGTATTGAAAAATAAAATACATTAATATATAATTAAGTAAATAAATATAATCGAAAGAGAGATGCCCTATGGACTTAAGAAATCTAACATTATTACATTCAAATGATCTGCACGGAGATTTTTTTGTTGAAGAAGAAGGCCATGTACTGGTAGGCGGAGTCTCAATGCTTTCAGGCTATGTCAACAAGACAAAATCGGAAATAGAAAATTCCATATATGTCATAGCCGGAGATATGCTACAAGGCTCAATAATAGACAATGAATTTAAAGGGATATCGACCATAGACATCATAAATATGCTAAAACCCGATGTGGTTACTCTCGGAAACCATGAAATCGATTACGGGCTTGGACATCTAATGTTTCTTGAAAAATGCGCTAAATTTCCGATAATAAACGCGAATCTCTATATTAAAATAACAGGTACTAGGCTTTTTAAATCACATTTGATTTATCAGATTGGTGGAATGAATATCTTATTCATAGGAATAATTACAAATGAAGTAATTGCACAGGCTACAGATACTCTCATAAGCAGTTTTGTAGATATCGAAGAAGCTGCATTATCAGTCGAGAGCATTTGTAATAGCTATAAAACTATAGACATAGACTTCACAATAATACTGACACATATAGGAATCGATGACGATATAAAACTTGCAAAGCTTTTAAATCCTGATTTGGGAGTCGACCTGATAATCGGAGGACATTCTCATACATATATGGAAAAACCTCTCAAGGTAAATGATATTCTAATCGCACAGGCAGGTGTCGGCACAAATCATATAGGAAGATTTGACTTGATAATAAATGCCGATACAAATAGCGTACACGATTACAAATGGGAATTGATTCCCATAGATAGCTCTCATTGCGAAAGAGACAAAGAATTAGACGAACTACTCGACAATTACAATGAAAAGGTCGAAGGCAAGTATAATAGAGTGCTCCGTCGACTGGACAAAGTCTATA
Source organism: Tissierellia bacterium (assembly GCA_030537815.1). Classification (GTDB taxonomy): domain Bacteria; phylum Bacillota; class Clostridia; order Tissierellales; family Peptoniphilaceae; genus Microaceticoccus. The sequence continues at coordinate 39,359 of JAUNVF010000018.1, forward strand.
CACATCCGGACAGATATATGGAAACGGATTTAGGAAATCTTATCACCGATATATATTGGCAATGCCTTGGGGTCGACATATTCATATACGGTTCGGGGTCAATAAGAGGGGAATCACTTGGAGAAATTGTCACATTAAAAGATTTGAGAGAAGTAGTACCATACGAAGACAAATTATACTGCATTTGGTTGAAAGGATCTGAGCTAATAAATATAATTGAAAATTACTTTAGAAATTACAATACTGGAAAAACAAGGGAATTTTACCAATTCTCAAGGCATGTCCATATAATATTTGACAAGAGGACAAATAAAATAGAGGAATTTATTTATTATAGAAAGCCATTGCGTAAAGAAAAAGTCTACAGCTTAGGCCTACAGGGTTTTCACTTCAATATGATGGAAGAGATTTTTGAAATCTCAAAAAAAGATATCTCAAAATATAAGATGCCCAAAGTGGTGAGCACATGTTCCAGGGAAATGCTAGATGAATTCTTTGCGACCGAACTCCCTATAAAATCGAAAATAGAAGACAGGATTATATTAAAATAGGAATATCTAAAGGGCGACCTTTAGATATTCCTTTCTTTCTTCACACCTGAAGATAAAAAATCATCAGGTGCTACACATTTTTTTAATTACTTCTTTAATAAATATATCTTTTGAATTTTTAAAAAGTAATCCTGAGTTAAAATAATCAGGTTTCAATCCATATTCATATAATTCGGTTTCCCCTATAATCTTCATACATTTTCTAGGATAAGTAATCCTGATTTTGGTATTTGCTAGTTCTTCCGTTATCAGATCATAATAGGCAATATTCCCACTTGAAGTATTTACTCCAGCAATTTTTACATTATCATTTAATAGTCTCAAATTTAACTGGTTGACGATAGAACTTGATTTTGGCGAAACAATCAAAACCAAATCTTTATCATAATTAATAGGATTCGGTTTACATAATTCATAACCATTATTGTAATTATTGTACTCAGTTTCTTCTTGAATAAAATAAGAAAAGATCTCCTTAGTCAATTCAGGGTTTCTAGTTTTATTGTCAGAAGTATCAAGCAATAGCACATCAGTATCATTTTTAATTATATCCGATATCGTCATTTCAAATTTATTGATAAAATTGTCTTCATTGTCAACTATTGTATTTATTTTTAAGTATGCTATATTTTTGCCAGATTCCTGAAACTTTTTATAACTAATACAATCTTCTATAAGATTCTCCTCATAAGGTTCACCTATTATAAGATCATCATCATAAATACGTCCTGTTAAATTAATTATTGAAGTCTCACCATTAGATTCAATTTTAATTATATAATCTTCACTTTCACCATATAGCAAATAAAATAAATACTTAAACTCTTCGCTTATCCTATCGTAAGCAGCAAAGATATTGCCATTGTAATTAATAATATCCATCATATCCTCAATAATAATATTATATGGTATTGAGTTTATAGACAAAACTTTTGGATTAATTAAATTATCATATTCACCTTCTAATATAATTAAATCATTTATTACAAGAGCCTCAGATGGAAATAATTTCGTATTCTTTGATAAATGCTTTTCAAAATTTAAAGAGGGTATAATATAAAAATCATTATTATTTAATTGAGCTGTATTTCTACTCAAGATTTTAAGAAAATCAAATTCCGTCATGCTTCTTTCAATCTCATCAACACCTATTTCTATATCTTTTATTTGATTGTCTGTAATCTGAGCAACTTTATTAATTATCTCATTATATTGCTTTATATCATCTTTTAATTCATTTATATTATATAGCTTATTAAAAGTAAAATTCTTATCTTCAGATAATTCAGATTCCGTATTAATATTTTTATTGTCATATTCTACAATATTTTCACAGCCAGTAATAAGAACAAAAATTAATAAAACAACTATATACTTTTTCACAATTACCTCCACAATACTATTCTAAATCTTTTACACGAAAAAATCTAGTGTAAAATGAAATCTAATAAAATATAAAACCATTTAAAATGAATATAAATCATCACTTATATAGAAAAAATCATCTACTAAAATGATTTTCTATATCTTAATATGTAAAATAAAAGCACCATCATCTAATTAATACTACTGACATAGTTTTCATTATAAAAAAACCATCTATCATAATCTAAGACATCTGTTAAAAGTAAGATTAAACCGGAGATCCAAATCCCCGGTTTAAATTAAAGAATTACTTCAGATATCATTGGAATTATATAAAACTATTCAAATTTTTGAATTAATTTATCGCTAATTCTAGATGGGCCTCCAATTATATATATTGGAACTTCTGATTCATTGATAAAGCCTAAAGTATCATCTTCAATCTCATCTTTTGAAACTAGTAGTATTGGTGCTTTAATAATATTAGTAATCGATCCTGCAACCAATGAATCAGCAAATGTATCTCCACTCGCTATGATAAGATTTTCATAATTAGGCAAAAACTTAGCAACTTTTAAAGCCGTTAAATATCTGTTTTTACCAGAAATTCTTAATACATCCGCATTCTTAGGAATAATTTTAGATTTTATTATATCACTAGTACCTAATCTAGTTTCTCCCCCTACTATATAAACTTTATTGATATCACTCCCTAAGTTTAACTTAGAATAATCATAATCTTTTGAAAAAAGAATTATAGGTATATCATAAGCATTAGCTATTGCACTAGCTGAAAGAGCATCAGCAAAATTATATGCATCTGCCAATATAAAGGAATTTAATGCTCTATCTTCATCTATATACTTATTAGCTAATTTTATTGAAGTTTCAATCCTATCGATTCCATAAATTCTATCAGCTATAATAGAACTATATCTTTCCTGTTCTTTTAAAACAGAATCAGATACTGAATTATTTCCACCTATAAACTCCATCTTTTTAAAAGAATTACTTTCGATATATTCCTTTATTTGTTGACTTAAATGCATTTTCTCCGTCAGAATTAATGATGCATTGGCTCTTTGAGCATAAGGACCGGCAACAAGCGCATCAGGAAAATCCCTAGCAGAAGCTACAACCATAGTTTTAGAATCTTTATTGAATGTTTTGGCTACATTTATAGAAGTTTCTATCCTATCTTTCCCAAATATTCTTTGAACCCTATTTGATCTTAGCACCTCTCCTTTTATAAGAAAAACAAAATCTTTAGATAGAACATAGCTGTCGTCTTCTTTGACTTTTACACTTATATTGAAATCTCCATACTTTTTATCCTCATAATCTAATAATTCGATATTAAAATTCTTAATTCTTTCTTTATCGCCATTATTAAATATTAAAAACACATCTGATTCCAATATATAATCTTCAATATCTTTAATAAGTTCTTCTAAACTAATAGATATTGGTGCGACTATAGGTTTTAATTCTGGTATTTCAATCGACTCCACGACAGGTTTCTTTACTTCAATATTTAATATTGCTTTAGGTTTATCATAACTTTTTATTTTGAGTTCATTCGACAGATTATATTCTCCATATAATGAGTAAACACCCGGTTTTTTTGTATCTACTCCACTAATATCCCAAGAGATATCATGTCTATAATCATATACTGGCCTTTTATTATTATCTACTACATCAATGGTTCTAGGCAATTTTTTTTCTATCTCTTCAAATGAACTACCATAATCTACTACTAGATTTATTGGTATAATAAATAAACTTTCTGATTCAGGCTCATTCACATTTACATTTATTTTAAAAGCCTTTGGTCCATCCAGTATGCCGTCTTCATTATAATAATATCCTATTATCGTCTTAGTTCCAATTTCCCATGGAATAAAATTACTAGTATCCCAATCAATCTCTAATTTATACTGTTTACCAGAACTATCTTTATATTCAATTTTTTTTGGCAACGATTCCTGTAATAATTTATTATCTAAGCTCCATGCGATACTTATATTATCAATTTTCTCTCCACTGTCTGCCATGGAAATAGAGTATGGGATTAGTAGAATTGATAATATGATAAGGAATTTTATTATTATTTTCTTCATGATTCCTCCTTATATAATATATTAAGTAGAATTATACGACCGACATAATGCCTTTCATATTATTCCATTTTAAATACTCTTTTTAACTCTTTTATATATTAAGTTCAATTTATCAATAATCATTTGGGTAACTTATTTGCTAATAAGATATTTACATATAGCTTCCTTATAATTAATTATCATTTAATAATATTATTTAAGCTTTAATTATATTAGTAATTGCTACCCTAAATAGGGAATCTGGATACTAGTTAACATAAAAATTAAATCGATATATTTTCATATAAACAGCTTAGAAATCTCTAATAAAATTCAAAGCTATTTAACCCATATCCAATTTACAACAACCGAGATCTTTTCCTTATTTTTGATTATAAATTATTAATCAACAATAATTATAATCACTTCACAACTTATTTACTAAAATA
>JAUNVF010000019.1 GCA_030537815.1 Tissierellia bacterium
GGGCTGTTAGCTCAGCTGGCTAGAGTGCTACGTTGACATCGTAGAGGTCACTGGTTCGAGCCCAGTACAGCCCACCATTTGAATATTGAATAGAAAAAATGCATATCGGCTTGACCTATGCATTTTTTTATATATCAGGAGGGAAATATGGGAAATAGACAAAAGAAAAAGCCGTTTTATAAGGAAAAATGGTTTTTGGTAGTAATTGGTTTATTATTTGTATTCTTTATTTTTAAGGCTTTGGGATCGGGAAAAGATGAAGATATTGTTGAGATTGAAGCTCCAAAAATAGAGAATAAAGAAAAGAAAATTGAAATTAATGAAGCGGAAGAAGAATCGGCTGATATTCAAGAGCAGGAGGAATCCCTTGAATATGATATATCTACTGAAGATACGGGAGAAGCTGAAGAGGTGGAGATAGAATTACCCGATAAGGATACTGAAGTTGTGGACAGCTCTAATCCACTGGATCAGATAGGTTATTCTGTGTTCGATGTAAAAGATGATGACGGAAATATTATCGGAAAAAGAGGGGCTTTATTTATTGAGAGGGGAGAATTGATTGCTCTTTCTCCAAAACAAATAAATGATTTCTTACTTAATTCGATTATGCCTGAGGGATTTAATTATTTTACATTTATATTTACCGATAAGAATAATAAGGAAGGCGTGCTCGTTCATTCTTCCGATTCGGCAACTTATGGAAAGATAAATGAAGAAGGAGCAATAGTAAAGTCTAAGATCAATTTAATTTACAAAGATGGAGAATATAAAATATTGAGATAGCATTTCTCTGATTTAAAATGACTGGCTAGCCCAGTCTTTTTTATTATATGCTTAATGCTTTTGATTCAATCTGCTATAATATTTTATAGGAGGAATTTATGAATAAATTTAGAATTGTTTTGATTTTATCTGTTTTATTACTGACTTCATGTAGTAATTCTCAGGAATTAGTGGACGATTCCCAAAAAGAACAGCTAACTGAAGAAATTGCAGTTAATGATGAAGTAGATGAGGTAGAAAAAGAATTAGCAGATGATGAGAGCTCTCCTGAAATTGATGAGGAATTGCCAGAGGATATCGAGATGCCCGACTCTGAAATCATAATCTGGCATATATTCTCAGATGAAATCGAAGAGGAGCTTCAAAGAATTGTCGAGAATTACAATTCAAAGGAGAATGGTATAATTGTTGAGGCTGTAAGTAAGGAATCTAAGGACTTACAGATGGCTTTAAAGGACGGACATTCCAATTTTGCAAAGATAGATATGATGATAGACTTTCCTTTCATGCTCGAAGAGGGATTTTTAAATGATTCTTTTACTGATTTAAGCAGATATATTGAAGATGAGAGCATTGGTATTTCGAATTTTGATTCCCTAGTAGAAAAAAATATAAAGAATGAGATGTCTCAAAAGGGAGGAATTTACAATTTCCCATTGTCTAGAACAGGAAATATCATTTACTATAATAAGACATTATTGGATTCACTGAATCTTAAAATGCCGAGTAATTGGGATGAGCTTGAATTGACTTCAAAGGAGATAATGGCAAAAACCGGAAAACCGGCATTTGGAACTGAGTCGGCAATTGAATTTATCGATTCATATTTAAATTCATATTCGGATATATATATCGACGATAAATTAAATGTCAATTCAGCGGAAAGCCTCGAAGCATTAAATCGCCTCAAATCTAATTTTAAAGAAAATCTTTATATTTTCAATACTGATGACGGAAGTCTTTTAGGTGCATTTGAAACGGGAGAAATTGCTTTTTATATGGCATCTTCATATTATTCGGATATCATTAATCACGAGGACGGCGGATTTGAAATAGGATATTCGGCGATGCCATCGAATCCTAAAAAGCCTTATAAATTAATGGTCGGGCCTTCGATATTCGTATTGAACAGCGATGAATCAAGGCAGAGGGCTTCTTTCGATTTTATTAAGTATATGGTTGAAGAGGGAAGTATTCCTTTTTCTAAATTATATGGGGGAGCTGTTCCATACAAATTAGAAGACAATGATGAATATATAGAATACAATCAAGATCCTGTAATTAAAGTATTGAATGATATGCAAAAAGACGCAGGATATATACCGATGATTCCGGGAATTATCGATTCGAGATTCTATTTTAATGAAATCATGAATGCGATTTTGGATCAAGATATGGACTTGAAATCAGCTATAGAGGGTATACAGGCTGAAATCGACAAATAATTAAGATATAAATTTAAGATGATATTTGTTGAGATAATTAGATTTATACCGCCTAAAAAAAGACGGAGGAGTTGATATTATGAAGAATTTCCTTATTATTTTGGCCATTGTCTTATCGCTGTCTTCTGTATCATGTTCTAATTATAAAAAAGATGATTCGGATTCAGCTAAAGAAATAAAGATCGATTTAAAGAAAAAGACTATTGGGACTAAAAAGATGGGTCTGGGCTATAAATCCCGTTCTAAAAGCAGAGAATTGGAAGAAGATAAAGAGGAAGCTGTGGATTTTTCCATTGCTGTCGCTGCGATTGGAATGGATGATGAAGGGAAGATTACAAGCATTTCGATAGATGATGTCAGTAGAATGGTCGATAGCGATATTGATTCCGAGAAATCTAAATCTTTAAATGAGGAATATAGGACAAAGAAGGAAGCGGGCAATGAATATGGAATGAAGGAATACTCGGGAATTGGAAGGGAATGGCATGAGCAGATAAAGTCATTTGAAGATTGGATGATGGGAAAAAAGATTGAAGATGTCTTGAATATGGAATATAAAGAGGGAGAGAACGGCAAAAAAATTCCCGACGATGTCGACCTCGTTTCATCTGTCACCATAGATGTCGGGAGATATTTAGATGCGATTGAAAATGCGTCGATAAATGCCGAGGAAATAAAATCAGCCTCTAAAATCGGATTGGGAATTTTATCTGAAATAGAGTCATCAGATGAGGACAATTTAAAATTGAGAGGTTTGGAAACTTCTTTTGCCGCTGTGGCATTGGATAGCGAGGGAAAGATAGTAAAGTCTTTGATAGATGTGATCGACAAGAAATATTTATTTGATGATGAGGGAGAGCTTGAGAGCGATGTCGATGAAGAATTGAAGTCTAAAAAATCACTCGGCGACTCATATGGCTTAAAGGAGTATTCAGGTATAAAAAGGGAATGGTATGAGCAGATTGGAGATTTCAGCGAATGGACAAGGGGAAGAACGGCTGATGAGATTAAGGGTATCAAGATGGCGAAAGTAAAGGATAAATCTGTACCCAGGGATACTGACCTGATTTCTTCTGTTACCATATCTATCTCAAATATTCAGAAAGCTTTATTAAAAGCCATCGAAAATTCAAAGTAAAGGGTGATTTTATGGAAAAGTTTAAGGAAATAGCATTTAGCAAAATTCCTATAATTGTTTTACTGATTTTAGTTCAAGTAGTATGGTTTTTCTTGTTTTTTGAAAAACTTAGAAAGCATTATGCATGGGTGGGTACATTTTTTGCACTTTTGAGCATTATAATGTTTCTTGCAATCATCATGTCGGATCAGAATCCGTCGTATAAGATAAGCTGGATTGTAATTATAGGATTGGTCCCTTTACTTGGCGGTCTTTTGTATTTGGTATTTGGCAATAAAAGGCCGTCTGCAAGATTGAGGAAAAAAATAAATAAATCAAAGAGAAATTTGGCAGATTATTATTTTCAGGATCAAAAGATATTGGAAAAATTACCGGACAGAAAAAGGACTACCTCAAATTATATATTAAATACAGGGGGATATCCCGTATACGACAATACTTCGGTCAAGTATTTTAAGGTCGGCGAACAGATGTATGCCTCTATGCTTGAGGATTTGAAGAAGGCGAAGAGTTTCATATTTTTTGAGTACTTTATAGTTGCCGAGAGCAGTATGTGGGAGGGAATAAAGGAAATTCTCCTGCAAAAAGCGGAAGAAGGTCTTGAAATCAGGGTAATGTATGATGATATGGGCTGTATGGGAGTGCTTCCTAAAAATTTAAAGAAGGATTTAACAGCTGCAGGAATTAAAGTCATGGCTTTTAATCCATTGGTTCCATTTATGTCTTTAGTAATGAATAATAGAGACCATAGAAAAATACTAGTGATCGACGGAGATATAGGATATACCGGCGGAATAAATATAGCGGATGAGTATATAAATGTAAACCCGCCTTATGGACATTGGAAAGATACAGGAATTAAACTTCAAGGCGAAGCCGTAAATAATTTAACGGCCATGTTTCTGAGCATATGGAATGCTTATGATTCCGAAGAATTGGAAAGCGAGAGATATATTTGTTCAGGATTGATCGAGGAAAATTCTGAATACAAGGGATTTGTCCAGCCATTTTCTGATTCTCCTCTCGATAATGAGACATTGAGTGAGAATATATATATGGATATAATTTGGCAGGCAAAAGACTATGTATATATATTTACGCCTTATTTAATTATTGACAATGAGATGACGATTGCATTGTCAATGGCTGCAAAGAGAGGTGTTGATGTAAGGATAGTAGTGCCGGGAATTCCGGATAAGAAAATCATATACCAATTGACGCAATCATATTTTAAACCTCTCATGAGAGCGGGAGTTAAAATTTATTTATATACTCCTGGATTCATACATGCAAAAAGTTATATATCAGATGATGAGATAGCTGTAGTTGGAACGATAAATATGGATTACAGATCTCTTTACCTCCATTTTGAATGTGGTGTTTTGATGATGGATACTCCTTGTATAAAGGATATTAAAAAAGATTATTTTGAAGTATTTGAAGAAAGTAAATTACTAGAATTAGATGATTTAAAGCAGGGAAGGATGGAAGATTTACTGAGAGCTACATTGAGAGTCGTAAGCCCATTATTATAATCGTATTTTCAAATACTGACCCCCTAAATCCATGCCGGATTTAGGGGGTCAGTATATTTTATAGATTTTTATATTTATTTTATGACCAGCACAGATCTTTTAGTATGATGTATGACGGCATTTGAGACAGATCCCATAAATGCTCTGGAAATAGCACCCTTTCCTTTGGATCCGATTATGATTAAATTGTCTTCCTGTTCGTCTGCAGTCTCTAAAATCGCATCTGCGACATTTCCGATTTTAGTTTGCAAAATCATTTTATTTGGATAATCTTCTATGCTCTTTGCGTATTCGTTTAATAGATTTTCTGAATTTTTTGTCGAAATCGGATAATAATCCTGTACGACTCCAAAGTCGACTCCTCTTACATCGGGTACTTGTAGCTGAGTGATGACATTTAATAATGTGAGTTCGCTATCGTATAATTTGCCTAGATCTGAAGCTATATAGGCAGCTCTTTTAGAATTTGTCGATCCGTCTACGGGAACGAGTATATGTGAGAAATCATTATTATAATAAGCCTTAACGACTAAGGTAGATATTCTTGAAGAGTTTACAACCTTATTTGAAACACTTCCGAGGAAGGTTCTCTTTAAAGTTGTGAGACCTCTACTTCCTATTATTATCATCTCATAGCCTTCTTCAGACTCTGCCAAGATTTCATTGGCTATATTTCCTGTGGTTATTTTCTTTTCGAATTTAATATTTTTATCATTATAAGTATCGATGAGATTATCTAGCAAAACCCCTATATTTTCAGTATTTTGTTCGATTATCTCCGAAGTTGAAACTCCTATATGATTATTGGTTAGAAATGTGTCGGAGTCGAGAATAGAAATTAAGGTTATAGAAGCACCTGTCTTTTCTGCCAAGTCGACAGCAGTCTTTAAAGCGATTTCTGAGTTTATAGATCCGTCTACGGGAACTAAGTATTTTTTCATTTTATCCCTCCTTAAAATATAAAATAATTAGATTAGATATTCATTAATCAATTATATATATCTTATTATATTATTACCCCTTAAACTTAACAAATAACAAGTAGGCAATTTTAATATAGAAATTGTCAAAATAAGTTTTTTAATATAATATAAAGATATGAATATGAAATGAAATCGGAAGGAGAAAAAAGTGAAAAATTTTGTATTAAAAGGCGATATCTTTTTAAAAGATGAAATAATAAAAGATGGATTTATCGCCGTTGAAAATGGATTAATCAAAGAAATTACAGATGATTATGAGGGAGAATTCGAAGACCTATCGGGATATATTATTGCTCCCGGCCTTTTCGACACGCATATCCATGGATTCAAGGGATATGATATCATGGATTTGAGAGCGGAATCTATTAATGAGATATCGAAGGGAATAGTTACGACGGGAGTGACAAATTTTCTAGCAACGACTTTAACTGCTTCAAAGCGAGATCTCGATGAGGCTGTTAGACTTGTGGCAGATCATAAGGGACTAGAGGGAGCCATGCTGGAAGGTATATATCTGGAAGGTCCGTTTTTTACAGAAAAGCATAAAGGGGCACAAAATACAGATTATATGATGCCTCCAAATGCCGAAAGAGTTAGGGAATTACAAGAGATAGCCAAGGGTATGATTGTAAAGATAGCCATCGCTCCAGAATACGAAAATTCACCGGAATTTATAAAAGAGATGAATCATATGGGAATAAGGGTATCTCTCGGACATAGCGACGCGACTTATAGGGAGGCGAAAAATGCCGTAGATGCAGGTGCGAGCATATTTGTTCACACTTATAATGGAATGAGTGGTCTTCACCATAGAAATCCGGGAATGGTCGGTGCTGCCATGTATCTCAAGAGGTCTTATTCAGAGTTGATATGCGATGGAAATCATGTTCATCCTGTTGCGGCCAAGATATTAATGGATGTTAAGGGAAGAGATCATATAGCTTTGATAACCGATTGTATGATGGCGGGCGGAATGCCGGACGGAAAGTACAAGCTGGGAGAATTTGAAGTCGATGTGACAGACGGCAGACCTACTCTTGAGGGGGGATCGCTTGCGGGTTCGGTACTAAAATTATCGAATGGCGTGAAGAATGTAGTCGATTGGGGAGCGGCTTCCATGCATGAAGCAATAAATATGGCAAGCCTTGTTCCGGCGATTTCAATGGGAATGGAAGATAGAATCGGATCTTTAGAAATTGGAAGAGATGCAAATATAATTGTGCTTGACAGATCCGTAAATCTATTGAGGACATATGTAAAATCTGAACTCTTATACAAGGCTTAGATTGGTATTACCTTTGGATTGTAAAAGATTTAGATTTCTGTTATCATTTTATTAGCAATTCAAGGGAGGATTTTATGAAGAGATTAATCACTTTAGTACTGAGTTTAAGCTTGATATTGACATCATGTTCAGGTCTAAATAAAGCTGAGAATGACAAGCCGGAAGAAAGAAAAAAATTTGAACACACATTTTTCGACACATTTGACACCATTATAAAATATGTCGAATATGATGAATCGGAAGAAGAATTTAACGAAAATAAGAAATTTGTCGAAGATGAATTTAGGAGACTTCATAAGATTTATGATAATTACAAATCATATGATGGGATAAATAATGTAAAGACTATAAATGAAAATGCAGGTAAAGGTCCGATAGAAGTCGACGAGGATCTTATCGACCTAATACGATTTTCTATAGACTGCTATAAGAATATAAGCGACAAGACGAATATCGCTATGGGTTCCGTATTGGAAATCTGGAGCGATTATAGGGAGGAAGGTATCGAGGACCCAGATAAGGCGAAAATACCTTCTCATAATGAATTGTCAGCTGCAAAAGAGCATATGGATATAGATAAGATTAAAATCGATAAAAAGAAAAAGACGGTAGAGCTTGAAGATCCGGAGATGAGACTTGATTTGGGTGCGACGGCAAAAGGTTATGCGACAGAACTGATTGCACAGAAATTGATTGAGAAGGGAGTCGACTCTGCAATAATAAGTGCTGGGGGAAATGTCAGAACAATTGGCAGACCTAAAGATGGAATGAGAGACGAATGGGGAATTGGAATTCAAAATCCCGACAATATCCTCGGAAAATCTGAACTTACTGTTGCGGATGTCCTTTATGTTCACGATACTTCAGTCGTGACGAGTGGAGATTACCAGAGATTTTACACTGTAGATGGAAAGAATTACCATCATATAATAGATCCGGAACAATTGATGCCGATGACATATTTTAGATCTGTTTCGGTAGTTACTGAAGATAGTGGAGTAGCGGATTTTCTCTCGACTGCAGCATTTTTATTGCCATTTGAAGAGAGCAAGAAGCTAATCGAGTCTTATAAGGGCGCAGAAGCCATGTGGATAATGAGCGACGACTCAATTGAAGCGACTGACAATTTATTGAAGATGATGAAGAGCAATGGAGCTACGAGCAAAGATGAGTAAAATAACCGGCTGTGGAAATCACAGCCGGCTATTTTTATATGAATCCCTTTATTAAATTGTATATGATTGGAGCTAATATGGCCGGTATATAATTTACCGCATTCATTTTCTTTAATTCCAGCATTTCAATCCCGAGTACGACGAGTATGACCGATCCGATCTGAGTTATCTGCTCTATGGTTACAGGATCCAATATCGGCTGAATCAGATTTGACAACAAGAATATAGCGCCCTGATACAATAGAAGTAGGAAAGCAGATCCATATATGCTCTTTCCATACATGCTGGCGAATATGATTGCTGAAGAGCCGTCCAATATAGTTTTAAAATATAATATGCTATTATCGCCTTCTAATCCGGCTTTCATTGGGCCTATGATAGCTAATGCGCCGGTACATTGAATTAGAAAGACTACTAGCATCGCCGATACAAAATTTTCTTTTCCAGAATACCTTTCTGAAAGCCTATCTATTCTTCCGCTTATATCTATTGAAACTCCGATTATTGATCCTAGAAAGAGTGAAATCATGATGAATATCATATGCTCTGATGGTATCACCCCTTGAAGCCCCATAATCAATGTAAGTATTCCCATAATCTTAAAAATCGACTCTATATGTTTTTTTGATATATGATTTCTCAAAAATATTCCGACACTTCCCCCTATGCAAACAGCTAATGCATTTATAATTACTGCCATTATTAGTCCTCCTGATCTATTGCTATTTTTTTATTGATAAGATATGTCATAAATAATATGACGAGATATATAGAATATACTATAAATAAATACACTATTTTGTTAAATTTGTCAAAAAACCCGGTAAAAATCGGCGACCAATTTAAATAAGCATAATTTGAATCGATTAATTTATCAGCTGAATATGCTATAATTAAATATATATGTGAATATAAAAATATGGTCTTAAGCTTTGATCTATCTGCTTTCAGCTCGATAAGATAACAGAAAGAGAGCCATGCTAGAGATATATGTCCAATAAAATATATGAAATTAGTGATATGCGGATAGCTATAGCTCTCGATGACCGGAAATAATATGGCTATAACTCCTCCGGGAAATCCCAAATAGGAACCGAATAATTTCATAATATCTGATCTGAAAGGCAATGCCAATAAGATTACGATTACAGCAATCCTGCAACTGTAAAGGGGCAAGGCCTCTCTTGGATTAAAGCCCTTTATAAAAAAATACCAGGAATAAAGCATAATTTGCTCTATGACGAGAGATACAATCAGTATCTTTTTATAATTTTTATGCTTATTTTTTAAAATTAATAATCCGGCGAATAATATCAGCAGCACAATTATATGTACTCGGCTCATCATCGGGAAGATATATCCGTCGGTTTTTGTTCTAAATAGATAATTCATGATATGCTCCAAATTTATTTGTTTAATTATACCATGAATCTTTTATTTTTGAGAAAGGAAGATAATTTGAAATATAAATCATATAAAAAAAGCGATGATTACAGCTATGTATTTGGTGCTTTTCCCGTAATTGAATTGCTCGAAAATTCTCCGGAGATCATAAGGGAGATAATCATATCTGAAAAATACAATGAAATAGACGAGCTTGTGGGAAAACTCGAGACTAAGGGTATAAAATATAGCATAAGCGATAAAAGTATAAGGAGAATTGCAGATAAGGGAAATATATATCTGATTGCAGTTTTTGATAAAAAAAGAGGCAGAATTGAGGATGGAAATCATATAGTACTTCACGAGCCTTCGGATATGGGAAATTTGGGAACCATAATAAGGACTATGTTGGGATTCGGCTTTCGTGACTTGGCTATAGTCGGAAATTCATGCGACCATTTTAATCCCAAGGTTATCAGGGCTTCGATGGGTGCTTTCTTTAAGATCAATATAGAATACTTTGAAGATATAGATGATTATTTAAATAAATTTAAGGATAGGGAGATATATTCTTTTATTTTAAGTTCTGATAATCAGAAGAAATTAGTCGATATCAAATCTTGTGGTAGATACTCTCTGATTTTTGGAAATGAGGGAAGCGGTCTGCCGACGAAATTTGAAAGTATTGGAGATTCTGTTCTCATACCGCAATCTGAAGATGTGGATTCTTTAAATCTGACGATTGCAGCGGCGGTGGCGATGTTTTGGTTTAAGGAGAATGTGGAGATATGATGAAAAAATTATGGATATTTGATCTCGACGGTACGATAATAGACACATTGGAGTCTATTGCGAACAGTTGCAATCATATATTGGATGAATATGGATATAATGCGATAGAAATAGAGGAATATAAATATTTTCTAGGAAATGGTGCGGAATTTTTGATGAAATCCGTATTTGATCGAAGAGGAATTCCAATGGATAAATTCGATGAGATTTACTCGGCCTATCTAGCATATTATAAGGAAAATCCGACGGGGAATGCAAAGCCCTTCGAAGGAATTAAAGATTTTATACTCAAATTAAAAAAAATGGGAATAAAGAGGGTGGTTTTATCGAATAAACCTCATGAAGCGGCTGTAAAAGTCGTGAGTGAATTATTTGGAGAAGAAAGTTTTGATATCATAATCGGCGACAGAGATGATCTGAAGAGAAAGCCGGATCCGGAGGCATTGGATTTGATTTTAAATAAGCTGAAAATAAAAGTCGGAGATGCCTTTATGGTAGGTGATACAGAGGTGGATATCAGGACGGGAAAGAATGCAGATGTCGATACTATAGCTGTAACCTGGGGTTTCAGGACATATGAAGAATTAAAGGCGGAGAAGCCTTGCCATATAGTAGATAAGGTAAAAGATATGAATAAATTTATAGAGGGTGATTAAATGAAAAAGATAGGATTAGTTGTTAATCCGATAGCCGGTATGGGCGGTAGAGTAGGATTAAAAGGAACAGATGGTGAAGAAGTTTTAAAAAAAGCGATAGAAATGGGATCTAAACCCGAGGCGCCGATTAAAGCCGTCAAAGCGCTTGAGAAGATAATGCCTTTAAAAGATGAGGTTGAGGTATTGGTTGCTGAAGGAAAGATGGGAGAGGTCGAAGTAGCGGACTTAGGATTGAATTACAGAGTGGTATACAAGCCTAAATCCGAAAACACATCTAGTGAAGATACAATTCAGCTTTGCCTCGATTTTGAAAAAGAAGATGTAGATTTGATTTTATTTGTCGGCGGAGACGGAACTGCGAGAGATATATTCAATGCCATTGAAACTAAGATACCGGCTATTGGAATACCTGCCGGAGTAAAGATACATTCTCCTGTGTATGGAAATACGCCTGAAAGTGCTGGTCAGCTTGCATTTGAGTATTTAAACGGCGCCGATTTGAGCTTGAGAGATGAAGAGGTAGTCGACTTGGACGAAGAAGCATTTAGGAGGGACGAGGTCGACGTAAAATTATACGGATATTTAAAAGTACCCTATAATGAAATATACCTTCAAAATCAAAAATCGCCAAGTCCTCAGTCTGACGAGGCTGCTCAAGAGTCGATTGCATTGGATATAATAGATGATATGGAAGATGGAATCTATTATATAATCGGATCCGGAACGACGACAATGTATATAATGAAAGAATTAGACTTGCCTTATACGATATTGGGAATAGATATAATAAAAGATAAAAAGTTGGTTGGAAAAGATGTTAATGAAAAGCAGATACTCGAGATAGTCGGCAATGAGAGATTTAAACTCATAGTGACGCCTATGGGAGGTCAGGGATATATATTCGGAAGAGGGAATCAACAGCTCTCGAGCGAAGTTTTAAAAAAGATAGATAAAGACGATATAATAGTCGTTTCGACATCCGGAAAATTGTCGACTCTTGGAAATAGGGATTTGCTCGTATACACATTGGATGATGAAGTCGATGAAAAATTGTCCGGTTATTATAAAGTGGTAATAGGCTATGGAAGATATATGATGCATAAAGCGTCGAATGGCAAGAGAATATAAATGGATCAGGAAATCATTTTAGGATGTCATCTTTCGATAAGCAAGGGTTTTAAAGCGGCTGCGGAGATAGCAAATTCCATAGGGGCAAATACATTTCAATTTTTCACGAGAAATCCGAGAGGCGGAAGAGCGAAGGCATTAGACCCCAAAGATATTAAAGGCTTAAAGCAGATAATGTCGGAAAATAATTTTGGACCTCTAAGCGCACATGGATCTTATACTATGAATTTGTGTTCAAATAAAGAAGATGTCAGAGATTTTGCATCTAGGATAATAATTGACGATATGCTTAGATTAAGAGAATTGCCTGAGAATACTGTATATGTATTCCATCCTGGCTCACATGTGGGTCAAGGAGTCGAAGAGGGGATAGAATATATAATAAGGGGATTAAAAGATGCGGTCGATGTATATCCTGAAGCTAATATAGCATTGGAGGGAATGACCGGAAAGGGATCTGAGATAGGATTTAAATTTGAACATATAAAAAATATAATCGATGGAGTCGGCAAAGGGAATCTCGGTATTTGCCTAGACACCTGTCATCTATACTCGGCCGGATACGATATAGTGAATGATCTTGAAGGAGTAATCTCAGAGATAGATGATACTATCGGGAAAGAAAGGATTATGGCGGTTCATTTGAATGACTCCATGACTGAAATGGGTTCAAATAAAGACAGACATGAAAAGCTTGGCGAAGGTAGTATAGGAATTGATGCCTTAGTTAGATTTGCATCTCATCCGGCTCTAAAGGGTAGGCCGATAAATTTAGAAACTCCAAATGAAATAGACGGTTATGAAAGGGAAATAAAATTAGTTAGGGAATTAATAAGAAAAAGCTGCTAAATATCAAGCAGCTTTTTTAGTGAGTTAAAATAATATTCCGACGGGACAGTGATCGCTGCCCATGATTTCAGGATATATCATGGCGTCTTTGAGATTATCTGTAAATCTGTCGGACACTAAGAAATAATCGATCCTCCAGCCTACATTTCTCTCTCTTGATTTTGCAAAATAAGACCACCAGGTATAGGCATCTGTTTTATCGGGATAAAAATGCCTGTAGCTGTCAGTAAATCCCGAGTCTAAGAGCAATGTCAATTTATTTCTCTCCTCATCGGTAAAACCTGCAGATCTCCTATTTGTAGATGGATTTTTCAAGTCGATCTCCTCGTGAGCGACATTTAAATCACCACATAATATAACGGGCTTTTCCGAGTCCAGTTCATGCAGATATTCCTTAAACAAATCTTCCCAGAGCATTCTGTATTCAAGTCTTTCGAGTTTTGTCTTTGAATTTGGCGTATATACATTTACGAGGTAAAAATATTCAAATTCCATTGTTATAACTCTACCCTCGGTATCATGCTCTTCCATTCCTATCCCATATTTAACTGAAATAGGCTTTACTTTTGTGAATACTGCAGTGCCGGAGTATCCCGGTCTTTCAGCATAATTGTAATACTCTTCGTAATCGGGCAGGTCTAGCGACGCTTGTCCTTCCTGCATCTTAATTTCCTGTAAACAAATTATATCCGGATCCATATCCCTTAAAGATTCTACGAATCCTTTTCTTAAAGCAGCTCTAAAACCATTAACATTCCAAGAAATGAGTTTCATAAATCCTCCTGTAATAAAAATTCTCAAAATTAAGTATATCATAATTTGATTATTTATAAAGTTTTATAAAATTTAAAAGGTCGGAGATTTAACTGTTCAAATAAATGATAAAATATTTTTGATACTTATTTCATTAACTGCATGATATAGTGTATAATTAATGTTGATGATTTATTTATTTGAGGAAGAAGAGGAAGTGATAATATGAATATTGGAGAAATAATTTCAGGTTTTAAATTGATAAGCAACGAAGAGCTGAAGGAAGCTAATTCAAAAGCTCTTCTTTTTGAACATATAAAGACTGGAGCAAGACTTTTAAAGCTGGAAAATAAAGACGACAATAAGGTTTTTGGAATTGGATTCAGAACGCCTCCGAAAAATTCTACAGGAGTTGCTCATATAGTCGAACATTCGGTTTTGTCGGGATCTAGGAAATACAAGACGAAAGAACCTTTTATGGACTTGTATAAGGGAAGTTTGCAGACATTTCTAAATGCGATGACCTTCTATGACAAAACTATTTACCCGGTGGCGAGCAGAAATAAAACTGATTTCAGAAATCTGATGGATGTTTATCTTGATGCCGTATTTTATCCTGCAATTGCTGAGAAAAAAGAGATTTTCATGCAGGAGGGATGGCATTATGAAATTCTTGAAAAAGATGAAGAAATAAGATATAAAGGCGTGGTTTACAATGAAATGAAAGGAGCGATGTCTTCTCCGGAAGATCAGCTTCAGGAATACGTGAACCAGGGACTTTATCCCGACTCTATATACAGGTATAATTCTGGGGGAGATCCATATGAAATCCCCAAATTAAGTTATGAAGATTTTATTGAATTCCATAGTAAATACTATCATCCTTCAAATTCTTATATTTATCTTTATGGTGACGGAGATACTTTTGAAGAACTCGAGTATTTAGATTCTGAATACCTGTCTTCTTTTGACAAAATCGAAGTAGATTCAAGCATAGATGATCAGAAATTATTTGATGAAAAGAGATATTCTGAATTTGAGTACTCGACGACAGATGAAGTGGAGGGACTAAATAGGGACTATCTCACTTATAGTGTGTTGACTTGCGATATACTCGACGATTCATCGATGATTTCAGAACTTTTAAAAGAGGCTCTAATCGATTCAGATGCAGCTCCGATAAAGAAAGCTTTACTCGATGCGGAAATATGTGAAGATGTCTTTTCACTGGGGTATCCGGTAAAACAAGTTCCATTTTCGATCGCTGCAAAGAATGCCGATAAAAATAGAATTAAAGAATTTGAGGATATCATCGACAATGAATTGAAGAGATTGGCAGATGAAGGAATAGATAAAAAATTATTGATATCTACATTAAATAAATTTGAATACAATCTCAGGGAGGCATCGGGCTATCCGACGAGGGGGATTATATATTTTATCGAGGCATTTAGGACCTGGCTATACGGAGAGAGTCCTCTTGAGGCTTTAAAATACGATGATGTACTAGAGAATCTTAGGAAGGGGATAGATGAAGGCATATATGAGAGATTTATAAGGAATAATATCTTGAATAATCCTCATAAATCCATCCTATCATTAACTCCTAATAAGGGCTTAAATGACGCTAAAGACAAGGAGCAGGAAGAAGAGCTCAGAAAATTTAAAGAATCTTTATCAGAAGAAGAGATTGATCAACTCATATCGGAAAACAAAAAGCTTATCGAGATGCAGTTGGAAGAAGATTCAGAAGAAGCTAAGGCTACGATTCCAAAATTGTCTTTGTCGGAAATAAATCCCAAACTCGAGAGAATTCCTAGAGAAGTTTTTGAAAATGACGGATATACACTTCTATATCATGATTTATTTACAGGGGGAATCAATTATCTATATTTAGTATTCGATATGAAATTAGTAGAACAGGAAGATATTCCATATATATCAGTGCTTTCTGAATTACTAGGCTCTATGGATACAGAAAAGAGGGACAGGGTAGACCTCGCATCTGAAATATATATCAAGACAGGCGGAATTTACTTCAGCCCCGTCGTCATGAGAGATAAAGAGGATCCAAATAATTATCATCCGAGATTCTATATCAATACTAAGGTCTTAGGTCCTGATTTTAGACCGGCTTTTTCTTTGATAGACGAGATGATAAATGAAACTTTATTTGACGATGAAAAGAGATTTGGAGAAATCATCAGAGAGATTAAATCGAAAATCGAGATGTCGATCTTCCAAGTCGGAAATTCAGTCGTAATGAATAGGGTCAAATCTTATTTTGACGAAGTTTCAAAATACAATGAACTTTTAAGAGGGATAGATTATTTTAATTTCATTCAAGATATAGAAAAGAATTTAGATGATTCTAAAAAACATATCGAGAAAGTAAAATCGGTGGCTAAAAAAGTATTTAACAAAGACAATTTAATCGCAAATTTAACGGGAGATAGAGAATCTTTGACAAATGTTCAAGATTCAATGCTAGAATTAATTAATAAGCTTCCCGATGCTACGGGCGAAAGATGCAAGATAAAGATTTCAGATGAGTTAAAAAAAGAAGGAATAATGTCTTCGTCGAATGTCCAATATGTATCAAAAGCTTCGAGCTTAAAGTCTACCGGATATAAGTATAGCGGTAAGATGGCTGTATTATCAGCAGTACTCAGCAGGGGCTATCTCCACAATAAAATTAGAGCGATGGGCGGAGCTTATGGAGCTGGGATTTCAATAGGCGAATACAATATAGCTACATTTTCATATAGAGATCCCAATTTAAAAGATACGGTAAAAGTTTACGATGATATTGCAGATTATCTGAGGAATATTGAGCTTACAAAAGGAGATCTTACAAGTTATATCATCGGGACTATGGGAGGATTTAATCCGCCTATGACCGCAATGCAAAAAGGAACTATGGATCTTACGATGTATATCCAAAAATCATCTATAGATATCATCGAAGATTATATGAGAGAAGCCCTTGAAACAGAGGTTTCTGACTTGAGAGGATTTGCCGACATGATAGAAAAATCAATGGGAGAAGATTATCTGTCTGTCCTTGGCAATAGCGAAAAAATTAAAGAGAATGAAGATCTCTTTGATAATATATTTAATTTAAAAAAGTAAAGTGAGGCATAATTTGACAATTAGTTTTAATGATTTTAATATCTCAAAAGAGATAATCGATGCGATAGGAGAGATGGGCTTTGAAGAGCCGTCTCCGATACAGGCGGGCGCAATACCCTTGGTTTTACAGGGGATTGACGTCATAGGACAGGCACAGACAGGAACGGGTAAGACAGCTGCTTTTGGAATACCTATTCTCGAGAGGATAGATTCAAAAAGCAAAAATGTGCAGGCGATGATACTTTGCCCTACGAGGGAATTATCTATTCAGGTAGCTGAAGAGATATCCAAATTGGGTAAGTTTCTAAAGGGAGTCAAGGTGGTTCCCATTTATGGAGGACAGCCGATAGAGAGGCAGATAAGAGCTTTAAAACAGGGTACGCAGATAGTCGTGGGTACTCCGGGCAGGATAATCGACCATATCAAGAGAAAGACTTTGAAGACCGATAATATAAAGATTTTTGTTCTCGACGAAGCTGACGAGATGTTCGATATGGGCTTCAGAGAAGATATAGAGATGATAATCGGACGACTACCCGAAGAAAAGCAGATGACTTTCTTTTCAGCGACCATGGCAAAAGAGATAATGAATTTTGCTAAGACATATCAGAGTGAGCCGGAAATCATAAGAGTAGTAAAAAAAGAGATGACTGTTCCGAAAGTGGATCAGTATTATTTCGATTTGGATCCACATATGAAGACCGAGATTTTAGCCAGAGTTTTAGATATCTACAATCCAAATCTGACAATTGTATTTTGCAATACTAAGAGAATGGTCGATGAGTTGACTTCTAAACTAAAGGATAGAGGTTATTTAGCAGAGGCGCTTCACGGTGATTTAAAGCAAAATCAGAGGGATTTTGTAATGAATAAATTCAGGAAATTGTCGACTGATATCTTAGTGGCTACAGATGTTGCTGCAAGGGGAATTGATGTCGATGAAGTAGATATGGTAGTGAATTACGATATGCCTCAGGATGATGAATATTATGTACACAGGATCGGAAGGACGGCAAGAGCAGGTAGAGAGGGAACTGCCATCAGCTTTGTATCCGGCAAAGAGTACTATAAGCTAAGGGATATCCAGAAATATACTAAATCTATAATCGCGAGAAAAGAAATCCCGACATTGGGAGATATAAGAAAAAATGAGAGTACAAAACTTTTAAATATTCTGACTGAAAATATAAATAAAGAAGAAAATAAAAAATACGAACCGATTATTAATGTCTTATTAGAAGAGAATTATAATCCCATAGATATAGCATCGGTATGCATCTCCCTATATATGAATGAAAAGGGAGTTGGAAACCACGAAGAATTAGACTATATAGACAATGACAAGAAAAGGCCTGTCAGAAAGCAAAGGCAGGCGAGACCTAAGGAGAGATTTAAAAAAGGTAAGTGGAAGAGAGTATTTATAAATATAGGAAGGATCGACGGGGTTAGCGAGAGGCATATACTCTCTGCAATCCTCCAAAATAATAAATTGCATAAAAATGACGTCGGATCCATCGATATTTACGACAAATACAGCTTTGTAGATATAAATGCAAAGAGGACAAATGAAGTCGTAAAGGATTTGAATAAGATTAGGATACGAGGCCGAAAAATAAAGTCGGAGATCGCTAAATCTTCTTCAAAATCTGGGAGAAGAAAATAAATAAATTAGAAAAAGAAGCTCCGATAGGGGCTTCTTAGTGATTCTAATTGAAATCTGATATTGTAATCAAAATGTAATATGGAAGGGATTTCATTATGGTATCATATAATTAATAAAGTAGCTTATGAGGTGATTAAGTGGCTGATGCATTAATCAAAATAAGAAATTTACACAAGATTTACAAGATGGGGAGTGAAAAAATTCACGCCCTTAATGGAGTGGATATAGATATCGGAAAAGGTGAGATAATATGTCTTCTCGGCACATCCGGTTCCGGAAAATCGACTCTGCTAAATGCGATTGCCGGACTCGAAAAACCTACAAAGGGTGAGATTAAAATAGGTGGGATAGATATAACAAAGCTAAATGAAAATCAAATAACTTCATTTAGACGACTTAATATCGGTTTTGTATTCCAATCCTATAATCTCATTCCGACTTTAACTGCCCTGGAAAATGTGAGCATCGGTATGATCTTCAAAGGAGTTTCTAAATCAGAGCGGGATAAAAAGGCTAAGATCATGCTTGAAGCCGTTGGGCTCGGCAATAGATTAAAACATAAGCCAAATGAGCTTTCAGGTGGACAGCAACAGAGGGTCAGTATTGCAAGGGCATTTGTAGACAATCCTAGGATTGTATTTGCAGATGAACCAACCGGAAATCTCGATTCAAGGACGACCGACGAGATTTTAAATTTAATAACTGATATGGCAAAGAAGAATGGCCAGACCATGATTATAGTTTCTCATGACGAGGAAGTGACATATTTTGCCGACAAGACTTTCCATATGCAGGATGGAAAAATTAAAGAAATAGCGATTAAAAGGG
Source organism: Tissierellia bacterium (assembly GCA_030537815.1). GTDB lineage: Bacteria > Bacillota > Clostridia > Tissierellales > Peptoniphilaceae > Microaceticoccus. The sequence goes on from JAUNVF010000019.1 coordinate 19,532, forward strand.
AGGAAAAGAATGAAGAAACTGTTTAGTTTGGCGCTGGCTTTTGCAATTATTTTTTCTGTATTACCCGCCGGTGCGACGAGTGAACAAAAGGTTTTTAAAAACAATATTTTCAGTATCGACGAAGTCAGTACAGATCCTAAGATTACGACGAATGGCGAAAATTTTTTACTTAAGTTAAAAGTCACAAATATTTCAGGATATGACATAAAGGGTGCTGTACTTGATTTAAGAGAAGTGGGGCCGGAAGAGGGGAAACCGAATAGGTATTTTATCCTTTCTCAGGAAGTTAAGAACAATACCGCTCAGAGGGCTTTTGAATTGGCAAATGGAAATTCAGTTGAATTTCAATATGTACTCATGTCAAAATGCGATTTGGGTTGCAGTAAATACCCATTGACTTTGAGCTTTAAATTTGCCGACAAGGAATTTGTAGACAGGGTTTATGTCGATGTCTACAGAGATTCGGAATATCAATTGCCAACTGTCGGAGATGGGCCCGAAGGAAAGCCGGATATAATTGAGTCAGGCCTTCCCGTACTGCCACAAGGTACAAATCCCTATGAGCCATTTCCAAAACCCGATACAGATGGCGATAAGGATGTAAATCAGCCCGATAAAGATAAGCCCGATGCCGACAAACCCGACAAGGACAAGCCGGATGCTGATAAAGCTCCTAATGGAGACAATGCCGATGCGGACAAGCCCGGTGGTGATTCTGTAATGCCCGATATTCCGATATATTCAGGAGGTTCATCTATAATGCCTTCTGGAGGAGATACGGGATTCAGTTCTGATTCAGTCAGCCTATCTGGAGATAAGATAAAAAATAAACCAAAATTGATAATCGACAAATACGGATTCTCACCGGAAAATCCGATGGCTGGCGAAGAATTCACGATGAATCTAAGCTTTTACAATACTAATGCCGATAAGAGCGTGAGAAATATCAAGATATTCTTGACATCGACAGATCAAGCCGTTGATGCAAATCCAAATGAAAATAGAGCTCCTTCAAGTTCGGTATTTACACCGGTTGACAGTTCTAATACATTCTTTATATCATATATAGCTCCCGGTGGAACGGTACAAAAAGCGATTACACTTACGACCTCAAATACTTTGGCGGCTAAGAATTATCAGGTCACTGCCAATTTTGAATACGAAGATAAAGATGGAAATGAATATACAGCACAGGAACTTATAGGTATACCGATAGTACAAAAATCGAAGCTTGAGACTAGCGAATTGACTTTGCCGACAGAAACCTTTATGGGAGAACCTGCAGACGGATCCATAGAATTTTACAATACCGGAAAAGATACTCTATATAATCTCATGGTGAAATTGCAAGGTGAATTTGATACTGATAGCAAGCAATATTATGTAGGAAATTTCCAAAGCGGATCATCGGATTCATTTCAGTTTGATATAAGAGCTAAGAATCCGGGAGAAACTAAGGGAAAGATAATTTTTGAATACGAGGACTCCACAGGACATAAGCAGGAAGTTGTAAAAGAATTTGCCTTAAATACTTTGGATGAACCTATGCCCAATCCTGAAGATATGGGAGAATTGCCCATGGACGGTGATTTTGACGCAGGAGGCAAGCCAAAAGTATTAAATCCATTTTTGTTGGGAGGTATACTCTTAGCAGTGGCTATAATAGTAGCTGTAGTTTTGAAAAAGAGAAAGGCAAAAAAAGAAGATGAGGATTTGAAAATAGATGAAGATTAGCGATCTCGTATCTCTTGGAATTAGAAATCTGTGGAGAAGAAAACTAAGAACAATACTTACGGTTACCGGGGTTTTTATAGGATGTGCGTCTATAGTTTTGATGGTTTCTTTCGGCTTAGCGCAAAATAGACAAATAGATCAGATAATAAAGGAATCAAAGGGAATCGACTCCATCGTAGTTTCACCTACAAAATGGTATGATCCGTCGATGGGTGAAAAAATGCCCAAAAAGGGATTGATTACTGAAAATACGATCGAGGAATTGAAAAAGCTCCCACATGTCAAATCTGTGGTTTATACTACAAATTTAAATGATATAGCTTCAGGCGGTGCAAAAATAAAAGTAGGTAAATATACAGTTGGCGGTTCTCTGATGGGAATGGATGTGGAATCACTCGAAGATTCGGGAATCAAAATTATCGAAGGTAAAGAATATAATCCAAATTCTAAAGATATTGAAATAATAGTTTCAGACCATATTGAGCATATGCTATATGATGAAAAGAATACGAGCGCACGTAGATTTGAAGAAACTCCTGAAATAGATCCTATGAAAGAAAAATTCAGGCTGACTATCGGAAATGTATTTGTCGACAATAATCCGCTCATGGCTATGGAGGGTGGACAGACATCGACTAAAAAGGAAAATTATAATTTAAAAGTGACGGGGGTATATACTCAAGGTCTCTTCGGTTCAATGGGAGGCATGTACACTTCCAATGAAAATATTGAGAAATTGATAGATCAAGCAAATCGACTCGTCATGGATGAACAGCAATATAAGGATTGGAAAAAGAAAAAGAAAAAAATATATAATAATGTAACAGTATATGTCGACGATATAAATTCGATTGAAGAAACAAAGAGCAGTATCCAGGAAATGGAGTTGGACGCTTATAGCGATTCAGAATGGCTCAATAGTATGAAAGAACAAGGAAAGGTAGCTCAGGGAATACTCGCAGGCATTGGATCTATATCGCTAATAGTAGCAGCTATCGGTATAACAAATACGATGGTCATGTCTATTTACGAAAGAACTAGGGAAATTGGAGTTATGAAAGTAATAGGAGCTTCAGTTGGCGATATAAGAAATCTCTTCCTATTTGAAGCGGGAATGATAGGACTTTTAGGTGGAATAATAGGACTGGGTATAAGTCTTGCCGCCTCGCATTTTTTAAATGAATTTCTCGGGAGAATGATGAGCGGTGAAATGGGAATGGGTGGAGAACCGATGGTGTTTTCTTATATTCCATTTTGGCTCGGGATATCAGCATTGGTATTCTCATTCTTAATAGGAGTGGTGACCGGATATTATCCCGCTCGAAGAGCTACTAGATTATCGGCAATAGAAGCAATAAGGACTGAATAAAATGAAGATAATATGCTTAGGGGACAGTTTAACTTATGGATATATGCTGCCAAGGAAGGATTCCTGGCCCAGTATCTTAGAAGAGATTAGCTCTCATAAAGTCATCAATAAGGGAATAAATGGCGATACGACACCTGGAATGTTATCGAGATTTCAAAATGATGTCGTCGCTGAAAAACCTTCTGTCATGATTTTAATGGGAGGCACAAATGATTTTTATAATGAGATAGGATATATGAATGTCGCAATGAATATCAAGACTATGATAGTTCAATGCAATTACTATATGATAAAGCCGGTGGTGATGGTTCCAATTCCGTCTATTTCAGTAGAACCTATGCTCATAATGAAATCTAGCGAAGTGAATAGGTCTATTACAAAGCTTAGAGAAGAGCTATTCGCTTTTCAAACGGTTGATGATTTTATTTTAATCGACCTATATTCGCATATAAATGAACTTATGGAAGCAAATAAAGTGGCGGAATACTATCTAGATGATATTCACCTTAATAGAAAGGGAAATGAATATGTCGCAAAGATAATAGACGATTATTTAAAGCCTTATAAATAGCTCGGAGGAAAGAGATGGATAATGCTGAAATTTCTAAAAAGGAGAGGACGAATAGATATATAATAACTGCAATAAGTGTGATATTATATCAAGCTCTGTTTTTTATGATCGAGAGAATGCAGCTGTCATATACTATTATTTATCATCCTCTAGATGATTTGATCCCATTTAATGAATATTTTGTAATACCATATATGATTTGGTTTGCATATCTGTTTTTTGCACTTCTATTATTTATAAGAAATGCAAATAGATCGGATTTCAATTTTTTCTCTGCATTATTATTTGGAGGGATGACTTTATGCCTAATGATTAATATTTTATTTCCCAGTATGGTCGACCTCAGACCATTGAGATTTGAAAGGGATAATATATTTGTATATCTGGTAAAATTCATCCATAAAATGGATACGCCGACAAATGTCTGTCCGAGTATTCATGTATATGCCACATTAATCGCTCATATGTCGATTTCTAAGCTAACTGAACTCGGCAAGGACAAGAGGGTCAGACTTTTATCGGGAATCGTCAGCATAGCCATAATACTATCTACAGTATTTTTAAAGCAGCATTCGATAATAGATTTATTTGCCGGGCTCGCAATGGGAAAAATCTGCTTTGATATTGGTATAAAAATAAGAGATGCCCATTTTGAAGAAATGAGGCCATTATTTAAAAAAGGTATAGGTAGATTTGGTAGACTCTGATCTATTAACTTAAATATCAAATAAAATCTCCAAGAAATCCCTCTATAAATAGGGAATCTTGGAGATTTTTTCTGCGATTTTAATTTAAATCCATCTGTGCTATATCCTATAGCTATATATAAAATAATAGTTTATAAAATAAAAATAGATGAATTAAGAAGATTATCGGTAGCCCTATAGAGAAGAGGGCTTTTTTAGTTTTATGTTTAAATATATACATCCCTAAAAGAGCACCGGCGCTTCCACCGGCTATGGCCGCATAAAGTAAATTTTTTTCTCTAATTCTCATCTTTCTACCTCTTTTTGTTTTAGCTATGCTCTTGTCGTAGAAAAATAGGATCAGCGATAATATATTTATCGCAAATATATATATTAGAACCGCCTTTTGTATCCATGTCAAAGATTTTAAAATTATCATATCTATTCCTTTATTTTAGATTTCTTTTATCTTTCTCGAGATTATATTATACTATTAATGGGGATAGTTTTAAACCATCTTATACATTATTTTATCTTTTTCCATTCGATATTCAAATTTTAATTTATGATATAATTTAATTTATAGATTCGGATTTATAATTTTAAATTTATTGCATTGGATGGATTTTTTGATAAGAAAATCTAATGGGAAATAAAAATCTATAAAAATAATTTATCAATCTGTCGCTTTCTTTATCATATAATGATAAATTAAGGAGATGATGAAATGTATAAAATAGATGCGGTGGGTATTGCTTGCCCTATGCCGGTTATAATGACTAAAAAGAAATTGGATGAAATCGAAAGTGGTAAGGTAGAGATAATAGCGGATAATGATATCTGTGTCCAGAATCTAATTAAATTTGCAAAGTCTAATGGATATGAGTATGATTGGGAAGAGCTGGAAGAGGATAGATTTAGAATTATTATTTTAAAAGATGGAAATGAATCTAAGGACAGGAGCGATGGAGAAGGGGATTTTACGATAGCTATAGGTTCGAATCTATACGGTTCGGGAGATGAGAAATTAGGCGAGATCTTGATGAGGTCTTTTATCTACACAGTGTCAGAGACGGAGCCTCTTCCTAAAAAGATCGTATTCTACAATAGCGGGGTCTATTTGACGACCGAGTCATCTGATGTATTAGATGATCTTGAAAATATGGAGAAAGAAGGGGTCGAGATCATTTCCTGTGGAACTTGTCTTGATTTTTACGGATTAAAAGATAAGCTAAAAGTGGGAAGTATTTCAAATATGTACGATATTTACGAAGCTATAAGAAATGCAGGGAGGAATATGGTAATTGGATAAGGAATTTTTGGTAATAACTTTTAACTCGGTCAATTGCGCAATGCAGGTGGAGAAAAAATTATTAGAAGATGAAGTTGATATAAAAACTATTCCAACTCCCAGGGAAATTAGCAATAGTTGTGGACTAGCTATAATGACATCTCTCGATAATTATGATTATGTCCTTGAAAAAAAAGAAGAAGGCCTAAATATTTTGCATTTGTGGAAATATTATAAGGGCAAGGAGATTAAAAAAGCAGAATTATTAAATTGAGGAGGAATGGATGGATACGATTAGGAGTTGGATGATAAATGATATGGGTTCCTTAACTTTTATAGGAAAGCTGACTTTTACTCTTATAGTAATAGTCATAACATTTATCTTAGTAAAAATTGTTAAAAAAGCATTGAGCAAGGCTCTAAAAATAAGCAAGGTGAAAAATGAGGGCAAGCTCGTAACGATGAATCAAATATTAGTTAAGCTTCTGTATGTAATAGCCTATTTTATTGCAATAGTTTTGATACTCGATACTTTCGGTGTAAATACAGGGGCGATTTTAGCTACAGCCGGAATAGGTGGTGTCGCCATAGGTTTTGGCGCTCAATATATAGTGAGAGATATTATTTCCGGTATGGTCATATTGATGGAAGATCAATTTAATGTCGGAGATTTGGTTACAATAGACGGCGCAACCGGATATGTTGAAGAAGTCGGACTTAGGCTAACTAAATTGAGGGATTTCACGGGCGATATCCATATAATTCAAAACGGAAATATAAAGGTGGTTTCGAATAAATCTCGAGGACCTCAAAGAGCTTGGGTAAATATTTATTTGCCTCATGATAGCGAATATAAAAAAGTGTTCAATATCATGAAACAGGTTTGTGATGATGTAAAGAAAAAATATCCGGATATAACAGAAGGGCCTACTGTAGTAGGTATAACGGATATATGCGAATACGATATGAAGATGTCGATTAAAGCCATGGCTGATGTAGAAACTTATCTTGATATCGAGAGGGAGATAAGAAAAGATCTCTTGATAAGATTTGTCGAAGAGGGAGTTGAACTTCCAAAGGTAATCGCCGAAAGTGGTGGAAATAATGAAGTATAGGGTCGGGGATATCATCACTTTAAAAAAGGGTCACCCTTGTGGCGAAAATAAATGGGAAATAATGAGAACGGGAGCAGAAATTAAATTGAAATGCCTCGGCTGCGATAAGAATATCTGGCTCCCTAGAGTCACTTTTAACAAGAGGATAAGAAAGATTGAATCCGATGGTAAATTCATAAGTATAGTACATTATGAACCCAAAGATAAAGAGATTGGATAAATTTGTGTTATAAGACTGACATTCTTAATCGATTTGTGATAAAATAGAATTATCTAAATAAATCGGAGGATAAAAGTGGATAGGGATTATACGCTGGATCTTATAAGAGTTGTCAAAGAAGGCACTAATCCGGCACTGGGATGTACTGAACCGGTGGCTGTAGCATATGCTTCGAGTGTCTGTTCCAAATATTCAATTGGTGACTTGAGGAATTTAAAATGTACAGTTAGCAAAAGTATTTATAAAAATGGGAAATCCGTCCTGATACCCCATACCGGTAGATGCGGACTTGAATTGGCTGCAGCTGTGGGCTTTGTGGGCGGAGATTCCGATAATGGATTCATGGTCTTAAATTCAGTCGATGATATTTCTTTAGCGATGGCAGAAGAGCTGATTGGCAAAGGGGTTATAGGATTGGATTACGATGAGGATGCACCGGATGTTTTTGTAAAAATAATCGCAAGTTCTGACAATGAGGTAGAGCTTATTCTACAAGGCTCCCATACACATATTGAAGAGATAATAGTAGACGGAAAAATCGTTTTCAAAGATCTAGCCGAAAACGGATCATCTTCAAAAGACTTTTTGCAGAATTTAAGCTTTGAAGAGATAAGGATGATAGCAGAAGATATTGAGATTTCCCTGCTTGACTTTACGATTGACGGAGTGGAAATGAATTTAAAAGCCGCTGATGCCGGTCTAAAAAGCGATATGGGCCTCGGACTAGGGAAAAAGCTTAATGATATTCAGAAAATGGGATTGATATCAATGGATTCTGGGACTAAATCCAGGATATTGACGGCCGCAGCCGCTGATATGAGGATGGGCGGAGGAGACTGCCCGATTATGACGAGTGGAGGAAGTGGAAATCAAGGACTCGGAGTGATAATTCCCATATATATAGTTGCAGAAGAGAGAAATGTGGGAGATGAGAGGTTGAAAAGGAGCTTATTTTTTGCTCATGCGATAAATGAATATGTAAAAGTTTATTCTGGAAAATTATCCGGAATGTGCGGATGTGCTATCGGAGCTGGAATAGGAGCGACAGCGGCAATTACATGGATGCTTGGCGGAAATGATGAACAGATAGCCGGAGCTTGTAATAATATGTTTGCCAATCTTTCCGGGATGATATGCGACGGAGCTAAAAATACATGTGCACTAAAATTGGCGACCTCCGCCGGAGAAGCAGTTTTGTCTGCGCATCTGTCGCTAAATGGATTTTTAGTGACTCCCGATGTCGGGATTGTGGGAAATACGATAGAGGATACGATTAAAAATATCGGAAAATTATCTCATCTTGGATTTAACAAGGTCGATGATATTATGATACAAATAATCGATAGATAAATTATAGAGGGGAGTGATTCCATGAAAATAAAAGATAATTTAATTATAAAATTAATACTGGGTGTCGTTTTAGGAATTATAATAGGAGTAATTTCAAATGAAAGCATAATCCAGATAATAATAACTCTCAAGCAGATTCTGGGACAGGTAATATTCTACATGGTTCCTTTGATCATACTTGGATTTATAACTCCGGCAATTACGGATTTAAAGGATAATGCCAGCAAGATGTTATTTGCTGCATTGATAATAGCCTATCTATCATCAGTTGGAGCTGCATTATTTTCTATGGCGTCGGGATATGCGATTATTCCGAGATTAAATATAGTTCCTGAGACAGAGGGCATAAGGCATTTGCCAGAGATGGTATTCGCGCTTGAAATCCCATCTATAATGCCCGTTATGACAGCATTATTTACAGCAATAGTTTTTGGACTTGCTATAATATGGACTAAGGCTGAGAATTTTGAAAAACTATTTAAAGAATTAAATGATATATTAATGCAATTAGTAAAGAGGATAATCATACCGATTTTGCCGATATTCATAGCTACGACTTTTGCGGGACTAGCATATGAAGGGGAGATAATAAGTCAATTTCCTGTATTTCTAAAAATCATAATTATAGTTATAATTGGACATTTTATATGGCTGGCACTGCTCTATGCAATAGCCGGTGCCATATCAAAGAAAAATCCATTTGATGTGTTGAAATACTATGGACCTGCTTATTTTACAGCCCTTGGAACGATGAGTTCTGCAGCAACTCTTCCGGTTGCTTTGACTTGTGCGAGAAAGTCGCCAATCCTAGACAGGAAGATAGCCGACTTTGCAGTTCCTATCGGAGCGACTATTCATCTTTGCGGCTCTGTGCTCACCGAGGTATTTTTCGTTATGACCGTATCTCAGATTTTATACGGAAAGCTTCCGACTGTCGGCAGTATGTTATTATTTATAGTTTTGCTCGGAATCTTTGCAATAGGAGCGCCTGGAATCCCCGGTGGTACTGTCATGGCATCGCTTGGACTTATTACAGGTGTATTGATGTTTGACGATACGGGAGTCGCTTTGATGCTGACCATATTTGCACTTCAAGACAGTTTCGGAACAGCTTGTAATGTAACTGGAGACGGAGCTATAGCATTGATGCTGACGGGATTATTCGGCGAACAAGCCGAAGGCTAAGTGAAGGTCTTGAAATTCTTTAATACAATTTGATTATTTTATAATTATAAAATCCCAATTGGCATGCTAATTGGGATTTTTGTCTACACTTAAAGTTTAAAAATTGGATTATAAAATCAAAAGTTTAAGGCTTTCCTTTCTTTACGAGCCTTGAAAAAAATCCAAATAGAAAAAATACCATGGCAACGGCGATCTTATATCTATGCTCATGAATAAAATCTTGGGATATTATCTCTTTAGATTCAGATTTTTTATCGTTTTCTTTATTTGATGTCGAGATTTGAATTTCTTTTGAATCGTCTTTAGAGCTTACCAAAAGCTCGATCTCCGATTTGATAAAATTATTTGGAGCCGAGTTTGTGTTTAAATAAATAGGACAAAATAAATTTGTAATCAATAATATTATAATAATTGTTTTCATAATATACCTCAATGTTTATTATACCCCTAATCACAAAAATCTTTTTTGAATGGGATAATGGTGTTATAATAGATTTGAATTAAGAGGTGTTTTATGAGCAGATATCTTTCATTTCACGAATATTTTTATAATTTATTTAATAGGAAAATTCTAAAACTACCTATTGATGCCGGTTTTACCTGTCCGAATAGAGATGGGAAGATAAGCAGCAGGGGCTGTTTATTTTGCTCTGAAAGAGGAGCAGGAGATTTTACATCTTCATCGGATTTAGATATTAAGACGCAGATGAAGATTCAAAGGGACAGACTTAAAAGAAAATGGCCTGATGGTTTAAATATTGCTTATTTTCAAAATTACACCTCTACTTATAAGAGCTTTGACGAGCTTAGAGATATTTACTATGAGGCGCTTTCTTTTGAAGATACTGTGGGACTGGCAATCGCCACGAGGGCGGATTGTATAGATTCTGAAATAATGCATTTGCTTAAAGAATTAAATGAAAAGACATTTTTATGGGTTGAGCTCGGTATGCAAACTGTCAATGACGACACTATAAGATTGATAAATCGTGGATATGAGCATGAGATTTTCGATTCGACAGTAAAAATTTTAAAAGAAAATAATATAAGGACTCTGGCTCATATAATCTTTGGACTTCCCGGTGAAGAAGAGGAAGATATGATGAATAGCATTGAATATGTAAATAAAATGGAATTGTTTGGAGTGAAAATCCACAATTTGTATATACAGGAAGATGCAGAGATTGCGAATTACTTAAATAAAATAAAGCTTTTGACTAAAGAAGAGTATGTCGACTTATGCGTCAAGGCTATAGCGAATTTAAATCCTGAAATTGTAATCCATAGATTGACGGGAGACCCTGACAGGAAAAAACTTTTGGAGCCTAAATGGGTCTGCAATAAGCTTGGAGTGATATCGTCGATAAATAAGAAATTAAAAGATGATAATATCACTCAGGGAATAAATTTTGCAAAAAAGGGTAAATAATATTAGATATCAATAGATATTAAAAGATCGAACTCTATAAATATACTATATTAGATGATTATGATATAATATACTGATAGACAGTTTTAGTAGCTTTTGGAAAGGAGTAAAAGATGCTATTGCATATGGGTTTAGATGTGGGTTCAACCACTGTTAAATTGGTAGTGATGAATTCAGATCTCGACATAATTCATTCAGTATACAAAAGACATCGTTCAGATGTCGTGGAGACTGTAAAAGAAGTTATTACAAATGCTTATAAAAATTTTATAAATGAACATATAACTATAAATGTCACCGGATCAGGAGGTATGTTTGTAGAAAAGTATCTCGGTATAGACTTTATTCAAGAGGTTGTCGCAGCGACTTCGGCTATAAAGACTTTTATACCGAATACTGATGTTGCCATTGAATTGGGTGGTGAGGACTCAAAGATAACTTATCTGAGTGGCAATGTAGAGCAGAGAATGAATTCTATATGTGCCGGAGGTACCGGAGCATTTATAGACCAGATGGCATCTCTAATGGAGATGGACGCATCCGAGCTCAATGAGAAATCTAAGAATTTTAAGAAAATATATCCGATTGCATCGAGATGTGGGGTATTCGCAAAGACGGATATCCAGGCTCTTATAAATCAGGGAGCGTCTAAAGAGGATATTTCGGCATCTGTATTTCAGTCTGTAGTTAATCAGACCATATCGAATCTAGCATGCGGCAGACCAATAAAGGGAAATATAGCTTTCTTGGGAGGACCGCTTCACTTTTTAGACGGGCTGAGAAATAGATTTATGGAAACATTGGAGTCAGATGAAAATAAATTTGAAACTCCTGAAAACTCACAATTATTTGTAGCCATGGGCGCAGCGATAGCGTCTATAGAATCGGATAAGATTCCATTTAAAAATTTAATGACTAAGATAGAGGCAGAAATAGAAGTCGATATCGATCATGAGAATACACTTGAAAGGCTTTTTGAAAGTCAGGAAGAAATCGATGAATTTAAAGCCGCTCATGAGAGAGATAAGATTAAAACTGCGGATATAAGCCAGTATAGGGGAGACTGCTATCTCGGAATAGATGCCGGCTCGACTACTTCCAAAGTAGTTCTCTTAGATGAGAAAGGCAGAATTTTATATTCCCATTATGCGAATAATTTAGGTAAGCCATTAGAATTATTGATAGATGTACTACAGGATATTTACAGCAAACTACCTCAAGAAGCTGTAATAGCCAGCAGTGGAATAACGGGATATGGCGAGGACTTTATAAAGGCCGCAATAGGAATTGATCATGGTGAGGTAGAGACGATAGCGCATTATACTGCTGCAAAATTCTTCAATCCCGATGTGGATTTCATAATCGACATAGGTGGACAGGATATGAAGGCGATGCATATAACAGATGGAATCATCGACTCCATTCAATTGAACGAGGCATGCTCTTCCGGATGTGGATCCTTTATTGAGACTTTTGCCAAGTCTTTGGGGATGAATATAGTTCAGTTCCAAGAGGCTGCGCTTAAGGCGAAAAATCCGGTGGATTTAGGATCGAGATGTACCGTCTTTATGAATTCAAAAGTTAAGCAGGCTCAAAAAGAGGGAGCTTCAGTAGGAGATATAGCTGCTGGACTATGTTATTCTGTAATTAAAAATGCACTTCAAAAAGTAATAAAATTAAGAGATCCGAGCAAGCTCGGCAAGAATATAGTCGTACAAGGTGGTACTTTTTACGGCGACGGCATATTGAGAGCTTTTGAAAAGGTGTCGGGTAGAGTGCCGATCAGACCATCAATAGCCGGTCTTATGGGCGCATATGGAATGGCATTGATAGCTAAAGATAGACGCAAGGGCGAAAGTACTTTGTTTAAGACGGAGGAATTGGTAGATTTTAATTATAAACAAAAATCTGCAAGATGTAGTCTATGTAGCAATAATTGCGCATTGACTATAAATATATTCTCTAATGGAAATAGATTTATCAGTGGGAATAGATGCGAGAGAGGCAGTGGAGTTAAAACTTGCAATACGGAGCTTCCCAATTTATACGATTATAAATACAAGAGGATTTTCGATTACGAATCTTTGCCTGAGGAATTGGCTCCAAGAGGAAGAGTTGGAATCCCGAGAGTATTAAATATATACGAGAATTATCCTTTTTGGCATAAATTCTTCACTACTTTGGGCTTTAGAGTAGAATTGTCGACAGATAGCAATAGAGAAGTTTATGAAAAGGGGATTGCATCAATAACGAGTGAAACAGCTTGTTATCCGGCGAAGATGGTTCATGGACATATAGAGGATTTGGTTGAAAGGGGCATAAAATTTATTTTCTATCCCAGCGTATTCTACGAAAAACAAGAGTATGACACAGCTCAAAACCATTTGAATTGTCCCGTCGTAGCAGGATATCCTGAAGTAATAAAAAATAATGTCGACAGCTTAAATGATCAAAATGTAAAATTTATGAATCCATTTATGTCATTTGACAATGAAAAGAAATTGGCGGATAGATTATTTGAAGAATTTATAGATTATGGATTCAGCAAATCTGAGATAAGAGGCGCTGTAAGATTAGCTTTTGAAGAACTTGGAAAATATAGAAAAGATTTATCTGAAGAAGGTAAAAGGGCTATAGATAGGATAAGAGATGAAGGTATAAAGGGAATAGTACTTGCCGGAAGACCTTATCATATAGATCCTGAGATTAATCACGGTATTCCTAATTTGATAAATTCACTAGGTTTCGCAGTATTATCTGAAGACTCTCTTGATAGGACATATGATATAAAAGATGAACTTAGAGTATTGGATCAATGGGTTTACCACTCTCGATTGTATAGAGCTGCAGAATTTGTAGGTGAACAGGATGATCTCGAAATGGTTCAACTGAATTCATTTGGCTGCGGTATAGATGCTGTGACTACAGATCAGGTGAATGAAATACTAGCTTCTCATGGAAAGATATATACTGTATTTAAAATAGACGAGGTTTCAAATCTTGGAGCTGTAAAGATAAGGCTTAGGTCATTGATGCAGGCATTGGATGGAAGAAAACCGAGTCCTAAAATCTCGACTTATAATACGGAAAAAATCGAATTTGATAAGGAGAAAAAGAAGAATTATACAATATTGGCACCACAGATGGCTCCCGATCATTTCGAAATACTGGAAGCTGCTTTGAGGAGCGAGGGATTCAATATAGAATTTTTACCTAAGGTAGATTCAAAAGTCATCGATGAGGGCTTAAAATATGTAAATAATGATGCATGCTATCCCTCTATAACGGTCGTCGGTCAAATGATGGAAGCTTTAAAATCAGGGAAATACGATCCTAATAAGACGGCTTTATTGATGTCGCAGACAGGAGGAGCTTGCAGGGCTTCAAATTATGTAGGTTTTATAAGGAGAGCTCTTAGGGATGCGGGAATGCCGCAAATACCTGTCATTGCTTTATCTGCCCAGGGAATTGAATCTCATTCAGGTTTTAAGATGAATCTCAATACGATATATAAATCCATCATCTCCATATTAATGGGAGATCTTCTGATGAGAGTATCTAATGCGACCAGGCCTTATGAAGTCATAAAAGGATCGACCGACAAATTAAAAGAGAGATGGATTCAGAATTTAAGATTATTTGTGCAGAATCCAAGCAGAAAATTATATAAGCAATATGTAAAGGAAATCGTAGGGGAATTTGAGGCTTTGGAAACTAAGAAGGCTGATATTCCAAAGGTTGGAATTGTTGGTGAGATCCTCGTGAAATACTTGCCGGAAGCCAATAATAATCTTCAAAAGATCTTGGAAGGTGAAGGAACTGAAGTAATAATACCGGATCTGACCGATTTTCTGATGTACTGTTTGAGAAATGCGACGCATAAGCATGACCTTTTATCGAAGGGATTTGTTGGAGCGAAGATGTCTGATTTGGCGATAAAATATATAGAGTATTTTAGAAAGCCGATCAGAGATGCGATAAAGGATTCAAAGTTTACTAATATAGAGTATATAGAAAATCTTGAAGACATGGTCGATGGAATAGTATCATTGGGTAATCAATATGGAGAGGGATGGCTATTGACAGCCGAGATGATAGAATTAATTCATCAGGGGGCTTCTAATATAGTTTGTATTCAGCCATTTGGCTGTCTGCCAAATCATATAACCGGAAAGGGAGTAATAAAGAAATTGAGAGAATTACATCCGTCGGCTAATATAATACCCATAGATTATGACCCCGGTGCCAGTGAAGTCAACCAAGTAAATAGGATTAAACTCATGCTCTCAACTGCAAAAGAAAATGTCGTCAAAGAGAGAGAAGAAAAGAGAAAGATCAAGACCATATGATAGAATAAGTGAAGGAAGGGAGTTAAATTCTCCTTTCCTTTTAGATTGGAAATAAATAATCTTTCAGCGGGCTTTCTTTACTGATTTAAATGGCAAAATGTCGCTAAATTGTAATCATATTTTTCTTTATGATATAATTTGTTTATGCTATAATGATAATTGAGTCTAAATGTAAAATTAAGGAGGAGCAGTAATGAAGAAGAGATTTCTCATTACTTTTCTAGTTGCCGTAATTATTTTTTCAGGATCGTATATTTTCTTTTCAAAATATCTCGATATTCTGGAAGCCGGTAGTTTTAAGGAAGTAATAAAAGGAGTTGACCTTGGAGAAGATAATGTAATAGAACAAGTAGTTGATCATCAACTGCTATTTTTATTGACAGGTGTCGACTACAATGATCCCGGAATGGATCAGACAAGAGTAAGGACCGATACATTGATGTTAGTTAAAATCGATATAGATTCAGGAGAGATAGATTTGATTTCATTGCCGAGAGATACCAGGGTTTTGGTAGACGGTTCTTATGATAAGGTCAATGCTGCTCATGCTTACGGTGGCATGGCTCTAACCTTAAGGACTATTAGAGATTGGCTCAATATAGATCTAGATTATTTTGTAAAACTCGACTTTAATGCCGTCGAAGAGATTGTCGATGCTATAGGCGGAGTTGAAGTTGAAGTACCAGTTCAAATAGATGAAGAGATGACCGGCATCCATATACAGCCGGGCAGACAGAAATTAAATGGAAAAGAAGCTCTCTACTTTGCGAGATTTAGAGCAGGATATGAAGATGGAGATTTAGGAAGGGTAGCTGCACAGCAGCATTTGATGAAGCAGATAATAAAACAGACCCTTTCAGTTGAAAATTTACCTAAGATTGGCGATCTTATGACGACATATGCAAAGAGGGTGGATACAAATATCCCGATGAAATTAATGCTTTCTATGATACCGAGTGCATCAAATATGGATTCAGATAAGATTCAATCGTATAGGATTCCCGGATATGCGGATTATATAGATGAAACTTCATATTTTATCTACGATGAGGAAGGCACTGAGTCATTGATTAGAGAACTGCTGCCTGAATATATACTTCAATAAAGGTGATGGCATGAGAGAAGAGAGAAAAAAAGAGCATATAGAAAATTATTTAAAAACGGAATATCATAGCGAAAATCTATTCGACGATATAGTACTGGAGCATAATTCTCTTCCAAATCTGTCGATTGACGATATAGATACAGGGGTGGAGATTTTTGGTAAAAAATTGGCTTTTCCGCTTTTGATAAATTCCATGACCGGTGGAGCGGAAATCTCATATGATATAAATCGTGATTTAGCTAAGCTCGCAGATAAATATGGTTTGGCAATGGCAGTTGGCTCTCAAAAAGTAGCGCTAGAAAGCGAGAATACTGCAGAGTCATTTGTCGTCATAAAAGAATTTCTTAATGAGGATTCCATAAAAATAGGTAATCTTAGCGCATCATCTGATTTAGATGAGATCATAAAAGCAGCTGAAATGATAGAAGCCGATGCCATGCAATTGCATTTAAATCCATGTCAGGAACTTGTCATGCTTGACGGTGACAGGGATTTTAGAGGGATATTGGAGAATATAGAGAATATTGTGAGCAATTCCAAAATACCGATCATTGTAAAAGAAGTAGGATTTGGAATATCTGCCGGAAATGCTAGAAAATTATATGATATTGGCGTCAGATATATTGATATAGCCGGATCGGGCGGGACGAATTTTATCGAGATAGAAGATTTAAGGAGACATGATTTTGATTTCTCCGATATATATTCCTGGGGAAATTCTACACCACAGCTACTATATGAATACCGAGATATGCCAAAAGATTTATTTGTAATTGCAAGTGGGGGCATTAGAACAGGTCTTGATATCATAAAATCATATGTTATGGGTGCGGACCTAGTTGGAATCAGCGGGGAACTATTGAATTACTTAGCTCATGGAGGATATGAGTACGCCTCGGATTTTCTCGAAAGCTTAATAGAGAAAACCAAGATACTCATGCTTTTACTAGGATGTAAGAGAGTTGAAGAGTTGAGAAAAGTAAAATACAAGCCCGTAGGCAAATTAAGAGAATTAGTTGATTAAGTAAGGCCTTGAGCATAGCTCAGGGTCTTTTGAAATAATAGATGAGCGTAGATTAGGAGTTTTAGATGAAAATAAGAGAAATATTTAGATTTTTAGGTAGATATAAAAAATATTATTATGCTGCAGTCATATGCACAGCTTTGGAAACCGCATTACAATTGCTCATTACATTGGTTATGGCCAATATCATAGATGTGGGAATAGTCAAAAAAGATTTAAATTATATACTTTCTCAGGGAATAGTGATGATAGGAATCGCAATCTTGTCTTTATTATTGGGAAGAGCTGCAGCCAAATTTAATTCCGTATCGGGGATAGGTTTAGGTTCAGAGCTAAGAATGGTTCAATTTTCAAATATTCAAAAGCTTTCATTTTCGCAAATAGATAAATTTCAAACAGGCTCTCTTATAACCAGACTCACTACGGATGTAACTAGGATTCAAACTGCATTTATGATGACGACTCGAATGTTGATAAGAGGACCGATAATGTTATTGATAGCATTGATTTTATCTACTTTTATATCTCTACCATTATCGATGGTCATATTGGTAAGCATACCTATACTGACAATAGGTATTGCTTTTTTGATGATTAAGGTCAAGCCTATATATATGAGAATGCAGAAAAATATGGACGAGATAAATATGGAAATTCAGGAAAATCTGGATGGAATAAGGGTTGTGAAATCATTTAATAGAGAATCTGATGAAATTGAAGACTTTGAAAAAGGAAATGCTAAACTTAGAGATACTGCTCTCGAGGCATATCTATATTTGGCGGCATCCAGTCCATTAGTTCAGATTTTAGTTTTTGCAACTACTCTGGCTATACTATGGTTTGGTGGGAAAATGGTCTATATGGGAGAACTGGAAATAGGGAAACTGACTACATTTATTTCATATGTCAATCAAATAATGTTTTCCATGATACTTTTATCTATCGCTATAATGCAGATATCTAGATCATTAGTTTCATTCAACAGAGTTATGGAAGTAATTGAAACGGAAAATGATATAGATGAATCGGATTGCGATCAAAAATTAAATATTGAAAGAGGCAGTATAGATTTTGAAAATGTATATTTTAAATATTATGATACATCTGAAGAATATGTCTTGAAAGATATTAATTTTAAAATTGGAGAGGGAATGAAAGTCGGTATTCTCGGAGGAACGGGATCGGGTAAGAGCACTTTGGTTCAGCTTATTCCAAGGCTATATGATATAGACAAGGGAAGAATACTCATAGATGGGATAGATATAAAAAAATACTGCATAGACAATTTGAGAAAATCTATATCCATGGTATTGCAACAAAATACTCTGTTCTCGGGAACTTTAGCTGAAAATCTGAGACTTGGAAATCCGGAAGCTTCAGAGGAAGATATGAGAAAAGCATGTGAAATATCGGGAGCTTTAGAATTTGTAGACGAATTGGAAAATGGATTCGACTATTATGTAGAGCAGGAAGGTTCAAATTTCTCAGGCGGACAAAAGCAGAGACTTTGTATTGCAAGGGCGATATTAACAAATCCTAAGATAATTATTTTTGATGACAGCACCAGTGCTGTCGATACAGATACCGAAAAGAATATTCAAAGAGGTCTCGAAGAAAATTTATCAGGAACTACTGTAATTACAATTGCACAGAGGATAAGCTCTATTGAAAACTCTGATATCATATTAGTAATGGATAATGGAGAGATCAAAGACCAGGGAAGTCACGAATATCTGCTGGAAAACTCGGATATATATAAGGATGTATATATCTCGCAAAGGAGGTCTTCCTAATGTCAAAATCGAGAATTAGAAAATCAAATAAGCCCAAAAATACAAAATCGACATTTACGAGACTTTTAAGTTATTTGAAGCCATACAAGTTCAAAGTTATCCTATCTTATCTTCTAATAATAATTTCGAGTATGGGTATGGTTGCGAGCGCTTATTTTTTAAAGCCCATAGTCAATAAATATATATTGCCCGGAAATTTTCGGGGTTTATTTTATATGCTTCTACTCATGGGTACGATAAATATAGTCACATCATTATCATCTTATCTTTATAGGAGGACAATGGTGACGATCTCACAAAAAGTGATATATACAATAAGAAATCAGCTCTTTGAACATGTTCAAAGATTACCAATATCATATTTTGATGAAAATTCACATGGGGATTTAATGAGTAAATTCACAAATGATGTCGACAATTTAAATGATGCATTGGCAAGTTCGCTATTGGATTTGGTATCGTCGATAATGACATTTACCGGAACAGTAGTCATGATGATAATCTTAAGTCCGGTGCTATTCATAATAACATTGATATCCATCCTCATTATTTTCTTTATCATAAATAGGATGGGCGGTAGGACTAGGATTTACTTTAGGGAGCAGCAGAAGTATTTAGGCGAAGTAAATGGCTATGTAGAAGAGATGATTAAATGGCAAAAAGTTCTAAAAGTATTCAGATACGAAAAGAGAGCAGAAGAAGATTTTAAAGTAAAAAATGAGAAATTGAGAATATCTCAAACAAATGCACAAGCCGAAGCTTATTCAATGTCTCCGACGATAATGAATTTAACTAGGATAAGCTATGCGATAATTTGCGTATTAGGAGGGGTATTTGCTATTAGGGGAATATTTGACTTGGGAACTTTAATAGCATATCTTCAATATTCAAGAAGGATAAGTGAACCGCTCGGCAATTCAACTCAAAATATAAATTCTGTATTTTCTGCACTTGCCGGAGCGGAGAGAGTATTTGAAATCCTGGATCTAGACATCGAGATTGACGATGGAAAGTATATGCTGGTCAATGTCAAAGAGACTGATGAGGGGCTTACCTTGTCAAAAGAAAATTCAAAGAGATGGGCATGGTATGATAAACAAAAAGATGAATTAGTAGAACTGAAGGGATTGATAGAGTTTAAAGATATCAGCTTCGGTTATAGAGAAGATAAAAAAGTACTCAAAAATATCAGCTTTTATGCCGAGCCTGGACAGAGATTGGCTTTTGTCGGTTCAACGGGAGCCGGAAAAACAACCATTATGAATTTGATAACTAGATTTTATGAGCCGGATTCAGGTAGTATAAACTTTGACGGAATAAATATAAAAGAAATTAAAAAATCAGATTTAAGAAGAGCTTTGGGTATGGTTCTTCAAGATGTCAAATTATTTTCAGGCACAGTAGCGGATAATATAAAATATGGGAAAAAAGGCGCAGGAAGAGAACAAATAATTAGAGCAGCAGAGCTTTCAAATGCTGGTTCATTTATAAAACATTTGAAATACGGATATTCGACGAGAATATCAGGTTCGGCTTCTGATTTATCACAAGGTGAAAGGCAATTATTATCTATTGCAAGAGCGGCAATATCAGATCCGCCAGTTCTAATTTTAGATGAGGCAACCAGTTCTATAGACACGAGGACAGAAAAAATAATACAGGATGGAATGTATAAATTGATGGAAGGCAGAACAGTTCTGGTAATAGCGCATAGATTATCGACTATAGAAAAATCAGATGTTATATTTGTCATGGAAAATGGAGAGATAATCGAAAGAGGAAATCATGAAAAATTGATTAAAGAAAAGGGTAGATATTACGAACTATATACAGGAAAGGCTATATTATCATAATTTGAGGTGATATATGAATAAGAATTTAAATCTTCTCGAGGGAAAAATTCTACCCGTATTACTTAAACTATCCGCTCCACTTATGGGGACTGCATTTGTACAGATAACATATGTATTAGCAGATATAATATGGGTTGGAAGGATTGGGACCGAAGCTGTAGCAGCTTCGGGAACTGTTGGAATTTTAATTTGGTTTGCAAATGCCCTTATGCTGGTCCCCAGAGTAGGATTGAGTATAAGAGGAGCACATTCATATGGAGCAAAGGACTTAGAATCGACAAAGACAATATTCAGAAATGGTATACAATTAGCCGTAATAATGGGTATATTACTCACTCTGACAACTGTCATATTTAAAGAAGGGATAATAGGATATTATGGCCTTGCAGATGAAGTCGACAGGATGGCAAAAGACTATCTATTGGTTATATCATTTGGATTCGTATTGAGCTTTTTAAATCCAGTCTTGTCCGCTTGTTATAATAGCATGGGAAATAGTATAACTCCGTTTAGGATGAATGTTATAGGTTTGATTTTGAATATTGCTCTGGACCCTATTCTTATCTTTGGAATCGGTCCAATACCTGGAATGGGAATTGTCGGAGCTGCGATGGCAACCGTATTTTCACAGCTCATAGTTTCAATACTATTTATAATCATAATAAAAAAATCTAGAGATTTAATATATAGAGCCGGATTTTTTAAGCAAATAAATATCTCTGAAATGAAGAAGATAATAAAATTGGGATTGCCTGGATTTCTTCAGTCAGGAGTTCACTCCGTCGCCGGGATGATTTTAAATAAATATATGGCATTTTACGGTGCAATACCGGTTGCCGTATACTCTGTAGGATCTATGATAGAATCAGTATCTTGGATGACGACAGATGGAATCAGCGCAGCAATTGCTGCACTAGTTGGACAAAATTATGGAGCAAAAAGAGAAGATAGGATAAAGGAAGCCTTTAGAACCAGCATAGTCATAGTGAGTATATTGGGTATTTTAGTTACAATTGCCTTTTATCTATTTGGGGATCCTATATTCAGAGTATTTCTACCAAAAGATGAAGAGGCTATAGCATTGGGGGTAAAATACCTTCATATAATTGGCTGGTCGCAGGTGTTTATGACTGTTGAAATTGGATCAACCGGCGTATTCAACGGTATAGGCAAGCCAAATATACCTGGCATAATAGCGGTTATATTAAATATATTGAGAATACCGATGGCATGGATTTTCATGCCGATATACGGCGTACTGGGCGTTTGGATTTCGATGTCCGTATCAGGAATACTCAAAGGCGTATTTGGATTTTCAATACTAAAAGGAAAAATAAGAAAATTAAAATTCGACTAGGAGATAATATGAAAAATTTAATATTGATATTTGCGATTATAATGATGACGGCATGTTCTGGAAATGAACCAATAGAGCAGAAAGACAATTTAGACAAATCGCCAATTGAAGATAAAGTAAAAAAGATGAATGCCGATGAAATTGCCGCAATTGAGGAAGATGATCAGAGAAAAGATGAGCAAATTGTAATTGATGTGAGAACTCCCGGTGAGTATTTTTCTGGACATCTAAAGCATGCGATAAATATCCCGCTTCAGGATATAGAAAGAGATGTATCGGTTATAAGTGATTTAAAAGACGATAAATTAGTTTTATATTGCAATACGGGAAATAGATCTTCAAAAGCTGCAGATATATTGAAAGCTGAAGGATTTAAAGATATAATCGAAGCTCCCGGTGTAAAACAAGTCAAGTATGAACTCTATAAATACAATAATATTATGGCAAAAGATTTATTAGAAGCAAATAGAGAGCATGATATATTTTTAATAGATGCTAGAAGAGCTGAAGATTTTAAAGAAGGTCATCTCAAAGATGCAATAAATATCATTCCTGAAGATTTAGAAAATAACCTTGAACTTATTCCAAAAGACAGGGATATTTACGCATATTGCTACACCGGTAGCTTATCATCTCAAATAATGGAGAGGCTTAGCGAAATGGGATATGATAGATTATATAATTGCATAGAAGGTACAGATGAATACGAATATGAATTTGAAAAATAATATATAAGTATAAATATGGCGATTTCTTGTGATATAAATTATTTCGAGAATAGCCATTTTTTATCAATATAAAATTTCAAATATTGTATATTGAATATTTTAAATATCTATTTAAATGAATTATATGCTTATTTGAATAATACTTATATGATA
>JAUNVF010000020.1 GCA_030537815.1 Tissierellia bacterium
CATCGCCTTGCCAAGGCGAGGGTCGCGAGTTCGAATCTCGTCTTCCGCTCCATTAACTCAGAGAAATCTGAGTTTTCTTTTAATATGTGCCACTAGCTTAGCTGGATAAAGCATTCGGCTACGAACCGAAAGACCGGGAGTTCGAATCTCTCGTGGCACGCCAAAGACCGTCTGTAATTAAGACGGTCTTTTTTATTTTAATTTAGTAGACAATATAAATATTATAGAGTAAAATTTAATTGAGAGTGAAAATGATAACCATTATATCATTATTCACGGGAGGTGGAAAATGAGTGATAACAAGATAATCAAGTTAAAAGACGTCGAAGAAACTTTGATGATACCTTTATATGCTAGAAAACTGTCCACAGAATTATTTCCATTTTTATATGAAGACAAATATTCTACTGAATTAGTAGATAAGATCGACTATGATTTTTCTAAATTAGAGTCTAAGTCCGGTAGTTTTATGCAGAAATTTGGAGCATTACAGGTCGCTATGAGACAGATGGGAACGCAGTTTGAAGTTTTAGATTATCTTGAGAAAAATCCCAAGGCATCAGTTGTAAGCCTGGGATGTGGATTGGATCATATAGCTGAAAGCTGTGATAATGGACTTTGTAAGATATATAATATCGATTTTGAGGATGTAATTTTCTTGAGAAGTAAGTTATTTTCTTCAAATGAAAGGATTAAAAATATAGACGCTGATTTAAATGATATGTCTTGGTTTGACCTGATAGATAAGGATAATGGTGTCGTAATGTATGCGACGGGAGTTTTTTATTATTTTAAGGAAGAGGAGATAAGAAAATTATTTACATCTATGGAGAATAGATTTAAGGGCTCTGTATTAGTTTTTGATACGGCGGGGGAAAAAGCTGTAAAAATGATGAATAAGACATGGATAAAACAGGCAGGTATAGATGAGATGGTCTCTTTCTTTTATGTTGATGATGCTGATGATTTAAGAAAGTGGTTGAAAGATACTGAAATAAGCAGTAGGGGATATATGTTGGGATACAATGACTTAAAAGACGATAGAATCAGCCCCATATTAAGATTTATGTCTAAATTCTGCGATAAATTCTTTAAGATGAAGATTATTAAATTATATTTTAAATAAAATTATAAGCCCAAATACTAATGTATCTGGGCTTATTTTAGTTTAAATTCTCCGGAAGAATTTCTCCGGCTTTAGCTAATGTCAGTTTTGTAATTACTGGTCCCAGCAATTCATAGACTACTGTAGCCGACAGTATTATCGCCCTTATCTGAGAACCATGGGGTGCAGGGAGCAAATGTTCGGCTATTAATGAAAGTCCTATTGCTACTCCAGCTTGAGGTAGAAGGGTGAATCCAAGATATTTGGATACTGTCTTATCTGTCTTAGTTATATTGCAGCCAATTCTCGCACCTATAACTTTACCTGTCGATCTTGAGAGCATATAAATGATGGCTAAAACGCCAACTGTCGTAAATACTTTAAGGTCGAGATCTGCTCCTGATAATGTAAAGAACACGATAAATATCGGCGTGCTCATTCCGTCAAGAGCTGTCCTAGCTTGATTTCTATTTGGTGATAGATTACATAATGCAAGACCAAAGCTCATCATCAATAATAATGAGGATAGGGATAATTTTATAGCTAGATGAGTTAGAATTAAAATAACTGCAAGTATAAATGATGTCAATTGACCCTGATTTTTAAATCTTTTTATTATCGGAACGAGAATAATGCCACTTACTGCGCCTATTAAAATTGCTCCAATTATTTTGCCTACGGGTATTATTATCATATGGAAAAAGGACATAGATGCTCCTGTCAATATAGTTGCTGCAATGGTGGAAGCAATTCCAAATATCATGATACAAAATGCATCGTCTAATGCTACTATTGGAATAAGGGTATCGACTAAAGGCCCCTTCGCCTTATATTGTTTTATTACCATCAAGGTCGCAGCCGGTGCAGTAGCCGAGCTTATCGCCCCAAGTACCAATGCAAAAGGCAAGCTCTGTCCTATTAGTTTGGTAACAGAAAAGACGACTACAAATGCAGTAAATGCTTCAAAAAAAGTTATAATAAATACTTTGCTTCCTAATGATTTTAAATTCTGATAATTCATTTCTGCACCTATATTATAGGCTATAAAGGAGAGAGCGACTTGTGAGAGAATCTCGAAATCAGTTACAATGCCCTTGGGAACAAGTTTTAAAACTGATGGGCCAATTATCAATCCAGCTAGTAGATAACCAGTAACATCGGGTAATTTGAATTTGCCGATTATCGCTGCAGTTGCCATGGCCGCTATTATGATTATCCCAAGATAATATAAACTCTCCATTAGGCATCATACCCCCTAATGCCTTCAAATGAACTTACCGGTATAGTAAACATAATACCTACATCTTCTCTATCTAAGTCGCCTATGACCGTTCTAACGCATCTCTTTGCTGATTCCGCCTTATCCTCCGGCAAAATCATGAGTATCGTCTTATTGAATGGTCTAAATTTATTTAAGGCTCCTCTAAAATTACCTACCATAGTATCGTGGTTAAATATACTAGCCATTCCCAGGCTCTCAAATATAGTACCACTATGGATGTCATTTTTGTGAAATTCTTCAATCAAATTTTCAAATAACTCTGTCTTGTTTATAACAATAAATAAAGCTATCATAATACACCTCCTATTTAATTCTACTCCTTTAAAAATAAAAATCAAGATATGATTCAATAAATTAGCTATATATATTAGAAAATAAACGACAGAGTAAAATAGATTTTGAATTGTAAAAATATATTTGACAGATTAAGATTTATGACAAAATTTCAAATGAATGTGTATAATGGGTATTTCAAAGCATTAAAAATATTTTACTATTAAATAAATAGTGATGATTTTAATGTATTTTAAGAAAAAATCATAATAAAAAAACCCCTTAAAAGAGGTATTGGTGGAGGCGGTGGGTGTCGAACCCACGTCCGAAAATAAATCACAGGGAGCTTCTCCGAGTGCATTCAGTCTTTTGTAATTCCCGTCAATAAACTCCGACTGAAAGGATTTTATTTCAGGTAGCTTCATAAATTCCGTCTATGACTCAAAGCTTTGTCATATGCGGTTCCCCGCTAAATTTGAGACCGGTTAAAGGCTGCGGGATACCTTTAACAGATCATTAAGCTGCTATTAGGCAGCTAGTGCAAAATTATTATTATCTGCGTTTAAAATTTAGTTGCCACTTTTTACGCTGCTTGGCGACAGCGACTCGCTACTCCGGGCTCCTTATCCCCGTCGAAACCAAGCTCGCCCCCGTACTCATATTATAACTAAAAATGTGTATTTAGTCAATTATCCGTGATATTTTAAAGAAATAAAATAATATAGCTTTTACAATTGGAGATAAAATATAATAAAAATTTATTTATCTATTATACCATTGGAATAAGTAAATCTTTTTCGTTGAATATGCTATAATTGGGTATATATACTATAAATTAAATGCTGGTATACTAGTATTGAGATTGTATTTTAGTAATGCCAGATTAAGGCTGAAATAATTCCATTTAATTGAAAATTATTAGGGAGGCTGATTATGACAAGAGGGGATTTGAGATTTGAGTATTCAGAAGATTTATCTTTATATGCCCATTTATACCATGAGGGGACTAATGATAAATCTTATGAATTTTTAGGAGCTCATTTTATTGAAAAAGAAGAGGATGAGGGTAAGGTGAGATTTTGTGTTTGGGCGCCAAATGCAAAATATGTCAATTTGATTGGTGACTTTAACGATTGGCATGAATTTAATTTACCGATGAAGAGGATATCTGAAAGTGGGATATGGGAGATAACGGTTTCCGGAGTTAAAGTTTTTGATGCCTATAAGTATAGGATTGTAACTCCCAATGACGATATCCGATATAAGGCGGATCCTTATGCTTTTCATGCGGAGGAGCGACCGAAATCAGCTTCTAAAATATATGATATAAAGGGTTATGAGTGGAATGATGATAAGTGGATGAAGAGAAGAAAGAAGACTGATATCTACAATTCACCTATCTCAATTTACGAGGTAAATTTATCGTCTTGGAAAAAGCATTTAAATAATGCGAATTACTCTTATCTGGAACTCGCTGAGAATCTCGTTAAATATGTAAAGAGTATGAATTATACTCATGTTGAATTTATGCCATTAACGGAATATCCTTATGATGGATCTTGGGGATATCAGGCTCTTGGATATTTTGCACCAACTTCGAGATTTGGTACTCCAAAAGATTTTATGTTCTTAGTAGATCAATTGCATCAAAATGGAATAGGAGTAATCCTAGACTGGGTTCCCGTTCACTTCTGTAAAGATGATCATGGTCTTGCTAAATTCGATGGTACTTTCTGTTATGAGAGTGTTGATTTTTCAAAGGCATACAATGCAGCATGGGATACTTTGAATTTTGACTTCTCTAAAAATGAAGTAGTTAATTTCTTGATTTCTTCTGCTCTATTTTGGCATGAATACTATCATATAGACGGAATAAGAGTCGATGCTGTGGCTTATATGATTTATACGGATTTCACTAATCCGAGTTTAAAAAATCCCGATGGGACAAATATAGATAAAGATTCAATTGAATTTATAAAAAAACTTAATAAAACCGTATATAAATATCATCCTAATACGATGATGATTGCGGAAGAGTCTACGGCTTATCCGGGAATTACAGCTCCTGTACATGAAGGTGGACTTGGCTTTAGCTTTAAGTGGAATATGGGATGGATGAATGATATTATAAAATACATGAATATGGATCCTGTTTTCAGAAAGGACCATCACAATGCACTAACATTTACAATGACATATGCTTTTTCAGAGAATTATATCCTTCCCTTTAGTCATGATGAAGTGGTCCACGCTAAAGGCTCAATGCTAAACAAGATGTTTGGAGATTATAATAATAGATTTAAACAATTAAGACTCCTATACTCTTATATGTTTTCACATCCTGGTAAAAAACTCATGTTTATGGGTGATGAATTTGCTCAATATGATGAGTGGAATGAATGGGGCGAATTGAATTGGGAACTTTTGGATTTCGAATCTCATGGCAAGATGCAATCATATGTTAAAGAAATAAATAGATTATACAAAAAAGAAAAGGCTTTAAATGAAATAGACGATAGTTTTGATGGTTTTGAATGGATTGAGCATACGAATAAAGAGGAATCTATTATAGCATATGAGAGAATAGATAAAAAAGGAAATAAGGTAATCTGTATATTTAATTTTACACCTGTCGAGAGATTGAAATATCCGATAGGAGTTGATAAGAGCGGAAACTACAGCATAATACTAAATTCAGATCATAATAGATATGGCGGAGATACAAAGAGAAATAAATATTTCAGATCTATTGATGAACCCATTCATGGAAGAGATTACAGAATCAATGTAGATATTCCTTCTTATGGGGGATTATGGATAAAGAGGAAGATTAGGTAGTTAGGAGGTTGGTTTAATGAGAAATAGAAATAAGATAGCCGCTATGCTCCTAGCAGGCGGTCAGGGTTCAAGACTTAAAGCGATGACAAAAGATGTCGCTAAGCCTGCAGTACCCTTTGGGGGTAAGTATAGGATAATAGATTTTGCCCTTAGCAATTCTACTAATTCGGATATAAGGGATATCGGAATACTTACCCAGTATAAGCCATTTCTTTTAAATGAACATATTGGGATTGGTTCGAGTTGGGATTATAATAGAAATTATGGTGGATTAAGTATTTTATCGCCATATTCTACAGAATCAGGCGGTAGATGGTATGAGGGAACGGCAAATGCTATCTACGAAAATATAGATTATTTAGATAGAATTGGCCCTGAATATGTACTAATACTTTCAGGAGACCATATTTATAAGATGGACTATAATGAATTACTTAAATATCATAAGCAAAAAGGTGCAGATGTAACGATAGCAGTTATGGAAGTACCATGGGATGAAGCTTCGAGATTCGGTATAGTAAATGTCGACGAAGACGATAAGATTGTTGAATTTGACGAAAAACCAGAAAATCCTAAAAACAATATGGCATCCATGGGAATATATATGTTTAATTGGCCGACGCTCAGAGCTGCACTGATAAAAGATAATGCTATTGAAGATTCCAAGCATGATTTTGGAATGAATGTGCTACCGGACCTACTCAATAATAATAATCCGATGTATGTATGGAAATTTGACGGGTATTGGAAAGATGTCGGAACGGTTAGATCTTATTGGGAGGCTAATCTAGACCTTCTCGATCCAAATAATACTCTCGATATATACGATAAGAACTGGAGAATTTATACTAGAAGTAGAAATCTTCCACCGCATTATATCTCGGAAAATGCTAAAGTTAAATCTGCATTGGTTAATGAAGCTTGCGAGATATATGGAAATGTCACGAATTCTGTATTATTTTCCGGCGTAATAATAGAAGAGGGTGCAAGTGTGTACAATTCCGTACTCCTTCCCAATTCTGTAGTTAAGAAAAATGCAATCGTCTACAATTCTGTTGTCTTAGACGGTATAATAATAGAAGAAGATGAGTCGATAGGCAAGGAAGATGACGATAAGGTCTACTTGATATCAGATGAAGGAATAAATATAGAATAGGAGGGCATTATGGAAAAATGTATAGGTTTGATAAATAGCGGGGTCAATAACGGAGCATTTAGCAGCCTTTGTGGTATTAGACCAGATTATATGTTGCCCTATGGAGGAAGATACAGAATAATAGATTTTGCTCTATCCAATATGACAAATCACAATATATCAAATGTGGTGGTTTACGGTGGAAAGCATATAAGGTCAACTCTGGATCATTTGGGAAATGGTCAATCATGGGAGCTAAATAGAAGGCGTAATGGACTAATGATATTTCCCCCGATTTTTGAGAGCGACCTAGTCGTTCCGACTGATATATCGATATATTTTAATTCACTTAGATTTTACGAGCATTCTCCATTAAATACTGTATTTATGGATAATCCGATGACGATTATAAAGATGGATATGGACGAGGCATATGATAAATTCATAGAAGAGGATTTAGATGTCTTAATATTTTATAAGAGGCAAAAAGATACTGAGGGTAAGTATTTGAATGCGAGCAAGGTAATACTTGATGATGCTGGTGAACTCGTAAATATAGGTACAAATCTGGGTACGGAAGATGAATTCAATCTGTTTTTGGGGAAAACTATAATTAAGAAAGATGTCTTTATAGATTTGGTCAAGGACTCGGTTGAGAAATCAAATGCCCATACGATGAGAAAAGCTATAATGAATAATAAAGAACATCTAAAAATTGGAACTTATCATGTAGACGGACATGTGGAAGTGATAAGAGATTTGAGATCTTATTATGAAGCAAATATGAATCTATTGGTTCCCGATATATACCATGAGATGTTTTTTGGAAGAAATAATATATATACCAAGTCAAAAGACGAGCCTTCAACAATATACAAGGACTCCAGCAAGGTGAGCAATTCTCTTCTTGCAAATGGATGTATAATCGAAGGTCATGTTGAAAATTCAATTATATTTAGAGGAGTTAAGATTGGAAAAGACGCCATAGTCAAGAATTCAATCATAATTCAAAAATCGGTTATAGGTGCAGATTCTATAATCGTAAATGTAATTGTCGATAAATATGGAGTTGTGGAAGATGGAGTAACTCTAGTGGGTAATCCACTACAACCATATGTTATAGCTAAAGGTAAAACTATAGGAAAGGCAGAAGAATGAGAATATTATATGTAGCTTCAGAGGCATATCCATTTATAAAAACAGGAGGTCTGGCAGATGTTGCCGGATCTTTGCCTCTTGCGTTAAATGAAAAGGGACAGGATGTAAGGGTAGTAATACCATTATTTAATCAAATAGATCAGGAATACAAAGAGGAGATGGAATTTGTAGATTACTATTATGTCGACTTGGATTGGAGACATCAATATGTAGGTGTCTACAAATACAAACACGAAAATACAATCTTCTATTTTCTGGACAATGAGCAGTATTTTAATAGAAATAATGTTTACGGAGAGCTTGATGATGGCGAGAGATTTTTGTTCTTCTCTAAAGCAGTGACCATGCTTCCGAAGATAATAGATTTCAAACCAGATATTATTCATTCCAATGACTGGCATAGCGCTATGGTTAATGTCTTTTGCAAGGACTTTGCAAAGGGCGATGAATACTATAGAGATATTAAATTGCTATTTACGATTCACAATTTAAAATACCAGGGGATGTTTCCACCTGATCTGCTAAAAATTTCAGGACTTTCGCCGGAGTACTTTAGCGAGGATGCCCTAAAGTTTTATGATGTCATAAATTTCATGAAAGGTGGAATTGTTTTTTCCGATGCATTTAATACGGTTTCAGGTTCTTATGCACTTGAGATAAAAAATTCTTATTTTGGCGAAGCTTTAGATGGAGTTATCAGGAGATATGAATACAAATTATCAGGCATTGTGAATGGAATAGATTATAATCTATGGAATCCTGAAACAGATAAATTTATAGATTATCATTTTTCAGCCGATGATCTTGAAGGAAAGAAAGAAAATAAAATCGCATTACAGGAGATGTATGGCTTACCTGTGAGGGAGGATATCCCAATAATATCGATAATTTCCAGACTTGTCGAGATGAAAGGGCTGGACCTCGTTTCATATATACTAGATGAATTATTGTACGAAGATATACAATTCGTAGTCTTAGGTACGGGTGATCCCAAATATGAAGATATGTTAAAGTATTTCCAATGGAAATATCCACAAAAAGTGGCTGCTAGATTATATTATAATAATGATGAATCGCATAAAATATATGCGGGTAGTGATTTCTTGCTCATGCCATCTCTGTCAGAGCCTTGCGGCGTTTCACAGCTCATAGCTATGAGATACGGAACTGTGCCGATAGTGAGAGAAGCGGGTGGATTGAAAGATACAGTTAAGCCCTTCTCAGACTTTAATCAGGACGGTACAGGATTTAGTTTTACTAATATAAATGCACATGATATGCTTTATACTATTAGGAGAGCAATTTCCTATTATTATAGCTTAGATTTTGATACAATAAGAAGAAATGCAATGAATACTCAAAATAATTGGGAGGAGTCATCAAAAGCTTATATAGAATTGTATAAGAAAATTTGATACAGATTATGAAACTTTCCGTAAGTCAATTTAAAGATAAATTAATTAGTTATTTATATTCTATAACCGGTAAGGACTTGAGAACTGCCAATAATGAAGATATGTATATGGCGATAAGTTATCTGCTTAGAGAGATAATCGGCATGAATTGGGAAGATTCAAAGATAAAATACAATAATTTAAAGACTGTATATATTCTATCCTTTGAATACCTCCCTGGGAAAATGCTGGAGAAGAATTTGCTTTACCTAGGACTAAGAGATATTGCAGAATCGGTTTTAGGAGAATTGGATTTTAAATTAGAAGATATCCTAGATATTGAAACAGAGCTGGGGATTGGTCATGGAAGCTTGGGCGCGATATGTGATTCATATCTCGATTCTTTGTCGACCATGC
The DNA here is from genome assembly GCA_030537815.1 of Tissierellia bacterium. Classification (GTDB taxonomy): domain Bacteria; phylum Bacillota; class Clostridia; order Tissierellales; family Peptoniphilaceae; genus Microaceticoccus. The sequence goes on from JAUNVF010000020.1 coordinate 9,603, forward strand.
AATTCCCCGGATTTGCTTATGGAATTAGATATGAAAGAGGACTGATGATACAGAAACTCGTAGATGGAATTCAAATAGAAGAGCCGGACAATTGGTTAAAGAAGACAAATGTATGGGAGTTAAAGAAATACTATAATTATGATATCGAATATAAGGATTTTCAAGTAAAAGCTCAGTCATTCGACTTTCCTTATATTGGATATGATAATAAATCAGTTAATACTATGCGCCTATGGAGTGCAGAGCCTAAAAATGATTTAAAATTTGATTCATTTTCTAAAGGCAATCTTCAAGAAGCATATGATGAATATATAAAATCAAAGTCGATTTCAGAATTCTTATACCCTGATGACAGCACAAGAAAGGGAAAGAGATTTAGGCTTATGCAGGAATACTTCTATGTTTCTGCGAGTATAAAAGACATCATAAGAAGATATTTTAAATACAAGGGAAATATACTAAAATTGGGTGATAGGATTTGCATAGAAATCAATGATGTTCACCCAATATTAGCAATACCTGAGCTTATAAATATCTTGACTGTAGATTATGGTTTGAGTTATGAGATGAGTTTTAAAATCTCGTCAAAATTATTTACTTACACCAATCATACAACATTATCAGAGTCATTTGAATTATGGGATATTTCATTGATAGAAGATGTAATCCCTCAATTAGTCAAGCCGATAAGGTATTTAGACGAATTATCGAGGAAGGAATTCAAGGAAATGGGCATTTCTGATGATGAAGTTTTTGAAATGGCGATTATTCAAAATTCCCATTTGAATTCCGTCAATTTGGCATCTTTTGTATCTAGGACTATAAATTCGCTATCGGACATGCACCAATACGTATTGTCCAAAGAAAACCTAAGGGGTTATTATAAGTATTATAAAGATAAATTTATCGTAAAGAGGGGATCTATAAACCATAGAAGATGGTTACTAAAATCTAATAAAAAGCTGACTGATTTAATAAGTCAAACCATAGGGGATGATTTTAAAAGGGATTCCAATAAGATGATTGAATTATTGGAATACAAAAATGACGGGATTTTATTAGATGAATTGGGAAGAATTAAATATGAGAATAAAAGAGAGGTCGCAGAATATTTAAAGAAAGAGTTGGGAATAAAGATAAATCCTTACTCTGTATTTGACATGCAGCTTTCTAGATTTCACGAGTATAAGAGACAGCTTTTAAATGCTTTTAAGATAGCTAGCGATTATTTTTTATTAAAAGAGAATTGCAATTATGATATAGTGCCTAGAACTTATTTCTTTGGCGGTAAAGCTCCTTCTAGTTACTATATAGCAAAAGAGATTATAGCTTTTATCAACTCATTGATGAAGGTCATCAATAATGATAGATTGATAAAAGATAAGATAAAAATAGTATTTATTGAAAATTTAAATATATCAAAAACTGAATTTGCGATAAAAGCGGCGGATGTGAACGAAAGTCTTGCAACTGCATCAAAAGAATCAGCCAGTATGAGTACTTTGAAATTCATGATGAACGGCGCTATCACCATAGGTGTTTCGGATGGACTAAATAAAGAAATATTTTCTGATTTGGGCAGAGGAAATTATTTTGAATTCGGTATATCTTCAGAAGAAGTCATGGAAAATGACAGAGGAGGATATAATGCTTATGAATACTATAATCAGTCACCTGAAATAAGAAATCTCATAAATAGATTAAATAATAAAAGCATGACAGAATTTCAGTATAATTTTAAACCAATATATAATATGCTGATAAAATACAATGATAGCTTTATGGTTTTGAGGGATTTTCTCTCATATAAAAAGGCTCAGGAAAGACTAGAAAAAAGATATAGAGATGAGGTTGGATGGAACGAGATGGCTTTAATCAATATTGCCAAATCCGGCAAATATTCAAGCGATACTACAATGCTTGAATTTGCTGATATGGTATGGAGAATAAACAATGAAAATATATAATATTCCTGAAGATGAAAAATTGGGCATGATATATTCAAAGTCATCGACCGTCTTTAAAGTTTGGGCACCTGCTAGAAATAAGATAAGCCTATTGATATACGAGGAATATAATTCTGTTAGAAGAAGAAAATATCAAATGATTAAAGACGAAAAGGGGATATTTAAAGCTACAGTAGATGGAGATTTAGATGGACATTTTTACACTTATTTAATAGAAGATAAATACGAAGTAACTGATCCCTATTCAGTTGCTTGTTCAATTAATAGTGAAAAATCTGCCATCGTAGATTTAGCATCCACTGACCCCTTGGGTTTTAGAAATCATAAAGCACCTGATAATAATTACAAGGATGCTATTATTTATGAAGTTCATGTCAAAGACTACTCGATAGATATCAGTTCGGGAACTTTGAATAGGGGAAAATACACTGGTCTAGTTGACAGGAATTCAAATTATAAAGACTATAGTACCGGACTCAAGCATTTAAAAGATCTTGGCGTCACTCATGTGCATCTAATGCCTATAGCAGATTTTATAACTGTAAGAGAAGAAAATGAAAAATTTTTTAGCATAGATAATTATAATTGGGGATATGATCCGGAGCTGTATAATGTGCCAGAAGGGACTTATGCTACCGAACCGAGAGATCCTAAGAATAGGATAAAAGAACTTAAAGAACTTATTATGGCACTCCATCAAGAAGGCATTTCAGTAGTTTTAGATGTGGTATACAATCATACTTATAGGAGTGCTGATTCAAATTTTAATACCATAATGCCTATGTACTATTACAGATCTTTCAATGGAGGTTTCTCAAATGGATCGGGATGTGGCAACGAATTTGCTTCCGAGCGGAATCTAGCGAGAAAATTTATAATCGATTCTCTTAAATATTGGCAGAGCGAATATAGAGTTGATGGGTTCAGATTTGACCTTATGGCATTGATAGATAGAAAGACGATTTACAAAGCGGTAGAGGAACTTAGGAAGGCGGATCCCAATACTTTGATTTATGGTGAGCCTTGGGCAGCACAAAGCTCTCCCTTGCCATTGGAAGAGATGACGGGCTTCGGCTCGCAAAAAAATAAGAATTACGCTTTATTTAATCCCTTCTATAGAGATGCTTTAAAGGGAGAGGGAGATAATCCGAATCGAGGATTTCTTCAGGGAGACCATAATTATAAAAATGCTGTAGAAACCGGAATACTAGGATCTATAGATTATGATGAGACTCATAAAGGTTTTTGTTCAGAACCAGATGAGACAATTAATTATTATAATTCTCATGATAATCTAATAATAACAGATAAACTAAAATTATGGTTTGGTGATATAGTAGAGATACCCGAAATCGCAGCATTAGCTACATCTATAATCATGACCAGTCAGGGAATACCATTTATACATGCAGGAAATGAATTCCTCAGAGATAAAAAACTCGTGAGAAATAGTTATAAATCTGATCTTACTGTAAATGGAATTAATTGGTCATTAAAAGAAAAGTATTTTGACTTATTTAATTATACAAAAGATATTATCGAGATTAGAAAAGAAATGAATTGCTTTAGTTTAAGCGCAGAAGAGATAAGAAAGAATATCAGACTAATTCCTGACTTACCTGATAGGATTATAGCCTATGAGATCAATTCAGACTTTAAATATTTGATAGTGCATAATAGCGGATGGGATGATTATATATTAGATTTAAGTAAAATTAAGTCAAATTCCAAAAAAATAGATAGAGAATTTGAGTATAGTATAATTTTTGATAAAAGCGGGAAAACAAATATGAGACAGAGCACGAAACTCTTAAATACAAAGAGGATATCGACAACCATAATAAGGTATTGATTATGAAATACTCTTTGAAAAATCCTGGAATTTTAAATATATCAGAAGGTGTATTTGGCGGTGACCAAGCTTGGTTTAGCGATGAAAGAAATCCATTTTCAAAAAGAGGCTGTGGGATAATTGGAGCTGCAAATACTATAATTTATCTGGCATTTACGCGAGATGAATACAGGGCGCTTTATCCATTTGAATATATCAATAAGAATAATTATATTAGATTTATGAATATACTGAGCTATTATATCAGGCCGAGTATAATGGGAATACCGTCGATAGGAATATTGAATAGAGGAATCAATTCCTATACTAAAGAAAAAAATATAATCTTAAATAATCAAAAATTAATTAAATGCAGCAATAAATTGGAGATAATGGATTTTATAATCAGCGCTTTACAAAAAGATACGCCTGTATTATCTGTAAACTGGAATCATCGGAGAAAAATTCTAAGTTACCATTGGATAACTATAACGAGATTGGAAATGAAAAATGATTGGAAATTAGGCTTTTCCAGTTGGGGTAAATACTATAGTATGGATTTAAAGGATTTTATATACAATAATCTATACAATGGAATGATGTATTATTATTGACAAATAGGAGGCAGACATGGACTACAAAAAGAAATATGAAGAATGGGTCAATGGAGATTCTTTTGATCAGGAAACTAAAGATGAACTATTGGCAATAAAAGACGAAGATGAAATCGAGGATAGATTTTATCAGAATTTGGAATTTGGTACTGCAGGTCTAAGAGGTAAAATCGGAGCCGGTACCAATAGGATGAATAAATACACAGTAGGGCTTACAACTCAGGGATTTGCCGAGGCCATCCTCAAGAGGGGTGAAGATGCTGCTAAAAGAGGCGTGTCTATATGCTATGATGTCAGACATAAATCTAAGGAATTTGCGGAGCTGACAGCATCGATATTTGCAGCAAATGGAATCAAGGTATATCTCTATAGAGATATAAATCCGACGCCTATATTATCTTATACGATAAGGTATTTTAAAAATATCGCAGGAGTTATGGTTACAGCAAGCCATAACCCAAGGGATTATAATGGATACAAGGCATACTGGGAGGAAGGTTCGCAGATACTTGAGGATCTGGCAAAGGAAATACTAGATAATATAAATGATTTGGGTGGTTATGACAAGATCAAAAAGATTCCTTTTGAAGAAGGACTTGAAAAAGGCATTATTGAATATATAAAAGACGAGGTATACGAATCTTATATACAAGATGTTTTAAATTATACGATTAATGAAGATATAGATAAGGATATAAAAATCGTATATTCAGCATTAAATGGAACAGGTAGCGTTCCAGTAAAAGATATTTTACACAGAAGAGGATTTAATAATATTTATATAGTTGAAGAGCAGGATAAGCCCGATCCCGATTTTACTACCGTAGGTTATCCGAATCCTGAAGATCCAAAAGCATTTTCATATGCAATTGAGCTGGGCAAAAAACATGATGCCGATCTTTTGTTAGCAACAGACCCTGACTGCGATAGGGCGGCTATAGAAGTTAGAGACGAGGAAGGGAATTACCAATTTTTAAATGGAAATAAGATAGGGGCACTTCTCATAAATTATATATTGGAACAATTGAGTGAAAAGGGAAAACTACCCGAGAATGCAGTTATTGTCAAGTCTATAGTTACCGGTGACTTATCTAAGGCAATAGCGGGAAAATACGGAGTAGAGGTAGTCGAGACATTGACAGGATTCAAGAATATCAGTGGTAAAGCCAATGAATACGATAAGACAGGAGAAAAAGTATTCTTGTTCGGATATGAAGAAAGTATTGGATACACTTATGGGGATTCTGTAAGAGATAAAGATGCTGTAAATTCATCTATGATGATTGCAGAGATGGCAGGATTTTATAAGAAGAAAGGGAAAAGTCTGCTCGATGTTTTAAATGATTTGTACGAAGAATACGGCTATTATAATGAAGAGCTTTTATCTATAGTTCTCGATGGTCTTGACGGTAAGGAAAAGATAGAGAGGATAATGAAAGATTTTAGAAAGAATCCACTTGAGAATATAGGCGATATGAAATTAGTTAAAGTAATCGACTATTTAAATGACGATACCGGTAATCCAAAGTCAAATGTTTTAAAATGCTTTTACGATGACGGTTCATGGTTTGCACTAAGGCCTTCAGGAACCGAGCCAAAAATAAAATTATATATTTATACCAAAGCGGATAATTTTGAAAAGAGCGAAGAAAAAATAGAAGATATCAAAAAATCAGGACAGGATAGAATAGATTCAGTTGAATAGATTTCATGAATTCACTTTTAATGAAAAATCAAAGGGCGCCCAATTGGCGCCCGATAATTTTTGAATTAATTAAATTCTCTCGGAGTTTCTTCTTTAACGATTTTACCTGCATCATTATAGGAAACTCTGTTTACATTGATTAGATATGGTACATCATCTATCTTTCTACATTCTAAAAGAGTTACAACCTTAGACTTGTCTCCTGTTTCCTTTAAACCTTTTTTCATTATTTTCATAATTGAATAAGGATGCTCAGGTTCTTTTAGAGTAACGAATGAAGCATTTTCTTTATTGAATGCCTTTTGGATTATTCCTTCAAAGTCAACTCCCTCAAGACCAGGGATTAGATAGTATTTTGCGTCCTTATCTACAGACTCTTCATTCTTAACTTGTACTGTGTCGTATTGGCCTTTAGCTATAGCCATACATGTAGCCATAAATACCCTTACCCCAGCGGATCTATGTCCTGAAATAATTAAAGATTCACCGTTTTTGATGGCTTCTTCAATATAATTAGCTTGATCCTCAGTGATAAATCCAGTGTCTACATTCTTTTTCAACATTGCATGCATGTCAAATACCTCCTTGTTTTTTGAAAATCCTCAAAATAGTATAAAGGAGTCAATAATTATTTCTCGACTCCAATCGTCTTAATTATACAACATATTTGCAATTAAATAAAGAGTGAAGTATTATTAATATAATATCTTTTTATTTCGTTTACATATTCATGACAATAAAGTATCTAATTTTCATGCGGATTATTGAAGTGAAAAGATTAAAAATAAACTTGATCGGAGGAATAAATGGAAGAGCTTAAAAAGTATATAATCGAAAAGGGCACAATTATAAATAATAATATTTTAAAAGTAGACAGTTTTATAAATCATATGATTGACCCTCTCTTATTTATGCATATGGGTGAGGAATACTACAAATACTTTAAAGATAGGGGAATCAATAAAATTCTGACGATTGAGGTTTCAGGCATCGGGCTTGCTGTAGCGGCGGGTTATATATTTAATGTACCTGTTTTATTCGCCAAAAAGACAATATCAAAGACATTGTCTGATGACTGTTATGAGACAAAGGTTCATTCCTTTACAAAAAAAACAGATTATACAGTTAGAGTTGATAAGAGATTGATCGACGAGAACGACAATCTACTGATCATAGATGATTTTCTGGCTAATGGTGAGGCGATAAAGGGACTTATAGATATTGCAAATCAAGCTGGAGCTGAAGTTAAAGGAATTGGGATCGCGATAGAAAAGGGATTTCAAAAAGGTGGAAAGAATCTCAGAGAGATGGGATATGATGTAAAAAGCCTTGCTATAATACAAGAGTTCAAAGATGATCAAGTAGTATTCGGTTAGGTAAAGGGCGATCAGATTTTTCTGATCGCCCTTTTATTTAATTTATCTTGATTTTATAGATATAGATTTCATTCCAATTAAACTCCAGTACAGCCTCCGGCACATGTTGCACAGAATTTACTTCCCGTTGGAGTAGCGGCTAGACCGCCCAATGCGGTTTCTCTAAGAGATTCGGGAATTGAATTTCCAACCGAGAACATAGATTCAACCACTTCGTCAAATGGTATTATCGATCTTACACCGGCCATAGCCATATCAGATGAAATGATTGCATTGGTAACTCCCGATGCATTCCTAAGAGCGCAAGGGAATTCAACGAGACCGGCAATCGGATCACATACTAAACCCAATATATTAATAATTGCAAAAGATGCGGCATGAAAAGATTCTTCGACAGTCCCACCATTTAATTCTACAAGAGCTGCTGCAGCCATTGCACTCGCAGTACCCGTTTCTGCTTGGCAGCCACCTTCAGCTCCTGAAATAGTTGCATTCATCGCTATTATTCCTCCGATCGCCGATGCAGTGAGTAGTCCATATACCATATCATCATCGCTTAGATTCAGTTTCGCCTGAGTGCTGACTAAAGCTCCCGGCAAAATGCCCGAAGCACCTGCAGTTGGAGCTGCGACGATTTTTCCCATGGCTCCATTTACTTCCAAAGTTGAAAAAGCCCTGGCCATAGCTTCCAATATATAATCATCGGATAGAGCCTTGCCGGTTTTTCTATAATTATTTAGTCTTTTCCCATTGCCACCCGTGATACCGGACATAGTTTGAATCGACTTTTCGATTCCCTTTGTTGAGGATTCTTTCATAACCATATACACTTCATTAAATCTATCTATAAAATATTCTCTATTTTTTCCGCTTTCTTCAATTTCTTTTCTAAGCGTAGCTTCGCTTATCAATATATTTTCTCTTTTACAAGCTTCTAGCAAATCTGTAGATTTATTATACATATCATTCTCCTTATAGAGGTTTTATGCCTAAGATATGTCTAATCTCAGGGATGGCCTTAATTGAATTTATAACATCATCATTGTATGGCTGATCGAGTTCCATGACCATTTGCGCTATTGACTCATCTCTAGTCACTCTAAGAGAGGCTATAGATATGAAATTCCGGGTCAGGACTGTAGATATTTCGGCGATCATTCCAAATTTATCATTATATTCCGCTACAAGAGTGGGATATTCGCCTGTAAATTTTACATGAATTCCATTAATATCTATTATTTCAATTTTTCCACCGCCAATTGAAGAACCGGTAATGAAAAAGTCACTTTTAGTTTCTCTATCTGTAAATACTACCTTTACGGTATTTGGATGAACGAATCCCAAATCTGCTAGGGTAAAATTATAATTGATTCCCATCTCAGTAGCCAAAGCCAGTGAGTTAACCAATCTCTCGTCATCCGGATCCATGCCCATGACGCCACCGACTAATGCCCTATCGCTACCATGGCCTTGGTATGTAGTTTGAAAGCTACCATGTAATTGGAATTCGACATCTGTTATATCGCTATCATATATAATTCTCGCCATTTTGCCGATTCTAGCTGCTCCGGCAGTATGAGAACTCGAAGGTCCAACCATTATGGGTCCCATTATTTCAAAGATATCATATTTTTTCATCAAAAGCACCTCCGTAATTATTTTAACATAAGATATCGCCAGTTACCAGAAAAGCAGCAAAACAAAAACCCGCTCATAATGAGCGGGCAATTTTAAACTAGATTTCATCATCATACCAAGTATTGCTTCTTTGTTTATAATTTGAATTTACATCTGTATCAATTGGTATAAATAGAGCTGAAACAAAGTAAACTAACAAGCCAAATCCAGTAAATCCGAATAATAGCCATATAATTCTTATTATATTTGGATCTATATTCAGGTATTCTCCTAATCCACCGCATAGGCCCATTAAAACTTTATTTCTAGACGATCTTTTTAATTTTTTCATATTTTCTCCTTTACAATAAGCTGAATAGATTATGTATTTTATCTAGGTCTGAGTCAGATAATTTAATTGTATTTTCTTATACTCAAGCATTAAATAACTCGATTTCTATATTTTTATTATACCTCATTAAAGCTTATATAAACTTACAATCTTGTAATAAAGAGATTTATTATTTTAAATTCGCTCTAAATATGTTAATATGTAAATGAGGTGAAAAAATGGAAAAGTTTTTTAAAACGCTTGAGGGAGTATTCACTATAAAAGTCTTTGGAGACTTTCAACTATACGAACTCGTATCGACAATTTTTAAATATATTTTTGTATTTATAATTTTTTATTTCATCTACAATATAATAAAAATGATATATTTAGATATTTCCGGTGGAGAGACGATGGGCAAGGAATCGGATACATATCTAAAGCTGATTAATAGAAAGGAACAGCTACCATTTAAAGTAATGGAACATTATTATCTATCAAATAGCGTGCTTATAGGCAGGGAAGATTCAAATGATATAGTCATAAAGGATAGATTTATATCGAAGGTCCACGCTCAAATCATAAAAGATGAGGGGATCTACTTTATAGAGGATCTTGGATCTGCAAATGGCACATTTTTAAATGGACAAGAAATTTCTGATGCAATAGAACTAAAAGACAAAGACATCATCGATATAGGTCAGGTGGAATTTTTATTTGTAGACGGTGGTATATATGACTAGGTCTAGAAATTCCAAATCATTAGTCAATTTAAGCAATAAGAGCAGAAGAACTATGACCAATACTAGGGACTTGAGAAAATTGATATTATTATTTCAAGTTTTGGCTCTTATAACAGTATTGTTTTTACATGATGAAGTTCCCTACAAACATAGGATTATTTTTGCAGGATTTTTGATAATAGGCGTATATGCTGCAAATTATTTTGCGCCGAGGATTACTAAGGGCGATAATTATATTTTGCTGATAGCCCTCATGCTTTTTTCTATCGGATCTATAATGATTTACCGCTTGGAACCATCTCTAGCAATCAGACAGGTCATTTGGTTGGGAGTAGGGATAATAGCCTATTTTGCAACTTATATGATCCTTAAATATATAAAGGGTTGGGAGAAGAGAGGATTATTGTATTTCTTTTTAATTTTGGCATTATTTATCATCACTCTGCTATTTGGATCAGTTAGAGGTGGAGCTCAAAACTGGATCGTCATTGGTGGCGAGAGTGGATTTATGATTCAGCCTGTTGAATTTATAAAGATAATACTCGTCTTTTTAGTAGCTTATAATTATTCTCATTATGAGAAGATGAAAGAAATCAGCATTGCCGGTCATAAGGTTGGAAATTATCTATTGATGGCTGCCGTTTATCTATTTATTGGAATGCTTTTTTTACAAGCTGAATTGGGTACGGCATTGATATTTTACGCCCTGCTATTTTTGACTCAATTCATTTACGAGGAAAATAAAAAGCAGATTTTAATCAATCTTGGACTCGCAATAGTCGGTTCGGTAATCGCCTATATGCTATTTGACCATATTAAGATAAGGGTTCACACTTGGCTAGATCCTTGGAAAGATATCGACAACACCGGATATCAGATTACTCAATCTCTATTTGCGATAGGCAGCGGAGGTTTTTTCGGATCCGGTATAGGAATGGGTAAGCCTGAATTGATACCGAGAGCTTATACAGATTTTATATTTTCGGCTATTTGTGAAGAGATGGGAATTTTTGCAGGTATAGGCGTTATCATGTTATTTTTGCTATTGGTTTACCGAGGATTTAAAATTGCTTTGTCACAGGAGAATAAATTTTATTCAATCGTGGCATTGGGAATATCGATAAATTTTGCTATTCAGGCATTCATTATATTTGGAGGAGTCTTGAAATTGATACCCTTAACTGGCATTACAGTGCCTTTTGTTACTTATGGAGGAAGCTCGATACTTGCTAGTTTCATAGCTTTGGGAATACTCCAGTATACATCGGGACAGATTCCAAAAATGGAGGTAGATGAAAATGCAAAAAACGAATAAGAGAATCATAATAGTTCTATATGCATTGGTAATCGTATTTATATTTCTAGTATTATACCTCGCTTATTTTCAAATAGTAAAAGCCGATAAAATAGTAAATAATGAATACAATTCACGATTATGGGTCGATGAAACAAAATATATAAGAGGAGAAATAACTGATAGAAATGGCACGGTAATCGCTCAGACAATAGATGGTGCAGATGGTGAAAAGATTAGAAACTATCCATTTGGAAGTCTATACTGCCATGTTCTTGGATATGCTTCAACCGACTACGGAAAGACGGGTTTGGAGCAAAGTTATAATAAAGAGCTTTTAAATATAACTAAGAACACTCCGATAGATGAGATTAAAAATCTGGTTATAGAGAATACAAAGGGAAATGATATTAGAACTACCCTAGACACTGAACTGCAAAGTTATGCATCAGAATTAATGGAAGGACATAAGGGTTCTGTAATTCTCATGAATCCAAAGACTGGTGAAGTATATGCGATGGTATCAAAGCCGGGTTTTGATCCCAATAATATATCTGGAGATTGGGACAATCTTATCAATGATAATAGATCGCCTCTATTGAACCGATCTACCCAGGGGCTATACACTCCGGGCTCAGTTATAAAAGTTATCACTGCGACAGCAATACTAGAGTCTGCGGACAGAGTGGATATGAATTATCATGATGAAGGCAGCACTGTGGTAGACGGATATACAATAAATAATTTTGAGCATATAGCTCATGGAGATATAAATCTTCAGTGGGCCTTAGTTCATAGTTCAAATGCTTATTTTGTCGATAAAGCCCTTGAAGTAGGCCCGGCTAAAATGACTGAAGTTTTTAATAGATTTATGTTTAATCGAGAGATACCTTTTGATTTAAATACAGAAATCTCGATGTCGCCATTTAAAGAGGACATGACGACTTCTGATTTGGCCGCAGCTGCATATGGACAGGGTAAGACCTTGGTGACACCTTTAAATATGGCATTGTCGATATCGGCAATAGCTAATGAAGGGAAGATGGTCAAGCCTATTCTCGTTAGTCGGATTATTAAGTCGGACGGTGAATTGGTGAGAAATATTAATACTGAAAGCCTATCACAAGCTACATCTGCTGAAGTAGCAAATGATTTAAAAGAATATTTAAAAACGGTCGTCGAGAATTATAGTACGGCTCAAATCCCGGGCCTATCATCCGGAGGGAAAACCGGAACTGCAGAGACTGGTTCAGGACTGACACATGCATGGTATGTGGGATTTGCTCCGTATGAAGATCCTAAATTTGCCGTTGCCGTCGTATTGGAAGAAGATGGCACACTTGGAGGAACCACGGCCGCACCAATCGGTGCGAGATTGATGGAAAGGGCAAATGAGTTGATAGAATAAAACGCTAAGGCTAAGCCTTAGCGTTTTCAACTGAATTAAAGGAATTTGTCCTTTATATTTATCCAATACCAATTAGGATTGAAAACTAATTTATTGATAGACTTTAAACCGAAATTAAATTCTATATGATCGGTATCTTCAAGAGGGATTAAAACCCCGTCATTTATTATCTCCAGATTATTGAGTTCACCTTTTATTGGGACGATTTTTAGAACTGAATTATCCGGCATCACTATGGAATTAGTAAGCGATCTATAAGCCTTTGAATTTATGGGAGCAATGGGAGATAATTGATAGCCTTTCAGTTCTTGATAGAGAACTGAACCTCCAACTGAAAAATTATATGCCGTACTTCCCGAAGGAGTCGAAACTATCAAGCCGTCACCGGCAAAACGCTCGAGATGATATTCGTCTATATAGACATTTAAATGGCAAATTCTGCTATTGTCACTTTTGATTGCAAATTCATTTAAGGCGAAGAGTTCTTTAAACTTGCCTGACTTAAAGAGTTTTGCAGAAATAAGTGAAAGCTTAGTTAATTTATATTTTTTATTAATGAAATTATCGATGAAAGAATCTATCTGAGATATCAATATTTCCTGATAAAATCCAAGATGGCCTGTATTTATACCTACAAATGGTATTTGCGAAAAATTAGAATCGTGTACAGCTCTTAAAAAAGAGCCATCGCCTCCAATGCATATATTTAAAGATGCGCTATCTGAAGGATCATCTGTAATATAGAAATCTCTGTCTTTTAATCTCTGTACCAATGTATTTTTGATTTTCATGGATTTTTCATCGCTGTTAAAATAAATATTTATAAGATTATCGCTCATATAGCACCTCTATGCCTTTTTGTACATTATAGCATTAATAAAATACTTTTAAAAGGGAGATCATATGATAGATGACAATTTAAAATTCTTTGACGATAAGAATATAAGTGCGAAGAAGATATTGAGAAAAAATTATTTTTCTGAAAAGATGATGGGGCAATTATTCAAAAATGATTCTGTTGTCTCAAATGGGAAAATAGTAAAGCCAAATTCAAAAATAAAACCTAATGACGGAATTGAAATAATTATAAGAGATGAGATAAGCAATTATGAATCCATTGACTTGGGATTAAAAGTGGATTATGAAGATCAGGATATTATCGTTGTGACAAAACCTGCTGGAATTTGCATGCATTCATATAATCATGAAATAAATTTAAATAATGGCATATCATATCTATTCGACCAAAGAGAATTAAAACGAAAAATTAGATTTATAAATAGACTAGATATGAATACATCCGGACTTGTCATGGTAGCAAAGAATCCTTTTGTTCAGAATTTTTTGAATCGAGAAGAAATAAAAAAATCATTTTGTAGGTCATATATTGCCATAGTCGAGGGAAAATTTAATGAGAAAAAGGGAATTTTAAGATATGCTTTAGCTAAGGGCAAGGATGAGATCAAATATGAAATAAAAGATAGCGGAGTAAATTGTGAGATGGAATACGAAGTCATGAAAGAATACGAATCTCATTCGATGCTTGAAGTAAATTTGATTACTGGTCGCACTCATCAGATTCGGGCAATTTTGTCGGGAATAGGTCATCCTCTTATAGGAGATGAATTATATGGCGGTTCAATGGAAAAGATTCAGAGGCAATGTCTACATGCTTATGAATTATCATTTATGAGCATGAGGGATATGAGTATAAGGGATGTCATCTCTGAGATTCCGGCTGAAATACAACAACTAAAAGGTCTATGACTTGAAATATTGTCGGCTATATAGTATAATATAGATGTTCTCAGAAGATTGTTAACCTGAATATATTAAACCTACGCTAATTATAAGGGACAGTGAAAGTTCGAGATTGGATGGCAAGCCTTCAACGAAAGGAAGTCAGTAAATGATCGACAGCTAACCCACCTTCACATACAGAAGGTCTTTAATTTAGTAGGGTTAGCAATCACTGAGAATGAGACTATTTTAAGATTTTCTTAGATAGTCTTTTTTAATTTAATTAATGAAATATATCGTTAATTTGGATAAATAGTTTAAATGGCCTGTTATCGGGTATATAAATTACAGAAAAAAATTAAACAGGGAGTGATAAATGTGAACCTTAGAGACATAATTGAAGCAAAGAGAAGAGAGAGAGAAAGAGCATTTAGAAGATCAGAAATGAGGAAACTTAAAAGAGTCGCTGTCGGAACTATGATTGGAGCTGCAGCTGGAATCTTGTTTGCACCAAAAGCGGGCAAAGAGACTAGAGAAGATCTTAAAAAACTTGCTGAGGGCGGAGTTGAGAATGCTCAGAATGTCTTGACAGATACTATTGATACTATAAAAGAAAAGTCAATTGAAGCTGGAGATCAAATAAAAGAAAAATCTAAAGATTTAACAGAAACTGTCAAAGACAAATACCATGAATTTGCAGATAGGAATATGATTGATATTTCAGACACAAAAGAAGATGCAAAAGATCTTGTTGAAGATGTGAAAAAAGACGCTAAAAAACTTGCTGGCAGCCTAAAGAGCGATGCTAAAGAAAGCGCCGAAAATGTGAAAGACACTGCTGAAGATGTAAAAGACGAAGCTGAAGCGAAAGCGAAAGAAGTCAAGAATAAAGCGGAAGACAAAGCTGAAGATGTAAAAAAAGATATTTCCAAAGGTGCAGAAAAAGCTAAGTCGGAAGCTGCAGACAAAGTAGAAAAAGCAGCAGATAAAGTTAGCGATAAGGCAGATAAGGTTAGCAATAAAGCAAATAGATTCAAATAATATCCAAGAATAAGGAGTGATAAAATGGACATGAGTATAACAGTAGGTGATATGTTTACTATACTGTTATCACTAGCGGGAATTGCTGCACTGGTCTTTTTGGCTATATTATTTATGAATCTAGTAAAAACCATCAAGTCAATCAATGAGATTATAAAGAATAATGAGTCAGAAATTGATTCAGTTATAAAAAATCTTCCGGCTATAAGCGATAATGTAAGTAAGATTACTGATCAAGCGAGTACATTGATCGAAGAAGTTCAACCAGATGTTACAGCTATAACATCAAAGGTATCAAGCATTGTAGAAAAAGCTGAGACTGCAACAGGAAATGTCACCGATACGGTAGACTACCTGACTACATCAGTCGTCGATACAACAGATAATATAAAATACGGAATCAGCTCCGTCTCAGATTATCTGGCTTTGATATTTGAAGTTATTCAAGTGGTTAAAACTGCAATTAAAAAATAAATATTGGCTCGGTTATCTATGATTGACCGGGCCAACCATTAGTTTAGAGGGCTTTGGGCTCTCTTTCTTGATTTATGAGGTAAATTTTGGTAATATGGTATCATAGAAATTAATTTATAGTGAGGTATATTTATGAAAATAAAGTTTGTAATCAACCCGTCTTCCGGTCTCCAAGATAATGAGAGAAAGACGAATAAGATATTGAGTTTATTGAGAGAGAACCACGATGTGGACTTGTCTTATACTGAGGGAAAAGGAGACGCAAAAGACGGTGCTATACTTGCTATAAAAGATAAATATGATATGATTATCATATCAGGTGGAGATGGTACGGTTAATGAGGTAGCCAATGCGATTGGAGAAACTAAATCGCATATACCTGTTGCCATTCTCGCCAATGGAACTGTAAACGATTTTGCCAAATATCTAGAAATTCCTACAAAGGCTGAGGAATTTGTAGATATGATTGAAAAAGGAAATTATATCGATGTGGATTTGGGATCTATAAATGGTCATTATTTTGCCAATGTAGCAGGAGTTGGGACCATGACGGAAGTCGCTCACGAAGTCGACAAAGAGTCTAAAGCAGTATTTGGAAAGATGGCTTATTATTTGGAGGGATTAAAGAAATTCCCCGAGATGCTAAAAAAGTCCATGTGCCTTAAACTCGAAGCGGACTCTTTTGAATACGAGGGAGAGGCTATCTTATGTATTATATCAAACACGACATCGATTGGAGGATTTAAACATCTCGCTCCAAAGGCGAGAATAACTGACGGGTATTTTGACGTTTTGCTAATTAAGAAGATGGATTTCCTGTCTACTGCTGATGTATTCTTTAAATCGCTGACCGGCGATCATGTAGATGATGACAGAGTATTGTACTTTCACACAGATCATCTAAAGGTAACGAGTACAGATGAAGATATAGATGTCGATATAGACGGAGAATATGGCGGTAAGATACCTTTGGAATTTAAAGTTACACCGCAGCAGTTTAGAGTGATTATAGATTCTGATATAGAAGGAGAGTGAAAAAATGTCGTCACCAACAATTAAAGATGTAGCTAAACTGGCAGGAGTTTCTATTTCTACTGTTTCCAGAGTTATGAATGAGTCAAAACCTGTCAGTCCCGAATCTAGAAGAAAAGTTGAAGATGCCATAAAAAAACTGGATTTTAAACGAAATGAGCTAGCGAGAAGCCTCGTGATGAAGAGATCGAATGTCATTGGGGTCATAGTCAAAGATATAGGAATTCCCTATATGGCTCAGATTATCAGAGGAGCGGAAGAAGTAGGTAGAATGTACAAGTACGACATTTTATTATCAAGCTCCTACGGCGATACTGAATTGGAAAAGAATATAGTCGATTTTCTTTTTAGAAAACAGGCAGAAGCGATTTTACTGATTGCAGAAAATGTAAATCCGGAAGTAGTTGTCAAGCTAAAGGAGAAAGACACACCTTATATTCAATTAGATAAATTTTATGAAGGTGATTTCCATACAGTTAGCTTAGATTATTCGAAAGCTTCATATGATATGACGAAATACTTAATAGAATTAGGACATAAGAAAATCTTGTTTATAAAGGAATTCACCAATAGCAAGGTGGGTGCTGCAAAATTTGATGGATATAGCAAAGCTATAAGCGAAGCCGGTTTAGAATCATTTAATATAACTGTCGAGGGAATCGATCTTAGCGATGGCTATGATTTGGGCGATGATGTCATGGAATTAGTCAATAAAGAAGGAATAACATCTGTATTTGCAAGTGAAGACACTCTTGCAATAGGTTTAATAAATTATTGCTATGACAGAGGAGTTTCTATTCCCGATGAATTATCAGTTGTTGGATTTGGAGATGGATATTTAGCATCTATTTACAGGCCGACACTTACGACTGTCCAAGAACCTTATTACGATATCGGAGCAGTTGCTATGAGGAGATTGATAAAAGCTCTTAAAAAAGAAGAGAAAATCGATAATACTGTCTATATGCCGACGCAGATAATGAAGCGAGAATCAAGTGCTAAAATATAATAAAAGCTGTTAATTTGGAATGACCCCCATAAGTTGGATCAAGAAATTAAACCAACTGAAGGGGGTTGTTTGTGTAAAAGAAAAATACAAATAGTTTTAAACTCGTTGTTGCCAAGAATATCTAGACGGAAAGGGTTATGACATTATGACAAAAATATAAGATTTTTCCACAAGTCTTATTCGAATATTGGAGAACCAATATCGCTGAATAAACAAATACCGAAGAATTTTCGACCGTCGGTTTAAGTCCAAATTTATGGCGCAAGCCCAATGTTTGCAAGAGCTTTTTAATTTAAATATTTTAATAACTCGTTTTCATATAGATTATTTATTATAAATTTAAAGAGTTTAATACATAGGATCTAAACATTTTATTAACCGGCACATATTGCATATCCGTATTGTATACAAAGTAAAAAGACCTTTTTAATTCTAAATCCTTAATCTTATAAGTATGGATTAAATCGAGTTCCATTAATTCTTTAGTCTCATGCTCTGAGATAATAGCAGCAGCGAGATTATTGCTGACCATCTTCATTATTGTCGAAGGATCTTCTATGATTGCAAAAATATTTGATCGATCGATTTTTTTTCCTATCTTTTTAAGCCCATTTTCAAATAATCTTCTTGTTCCCGAACCCTCTTCTCTCAACATGATTTTATTTTGTAAGACTTCATCTATAGAGATATATCCATTATCAGAATGGACACTCGTTTCTTTTGATGTTATAAATACCAATTCGTCTTTCATCACTTCATGATAAGATAATTTTGGTGATTCAACTTTCATGCCCACGAATCCAAAATCCGTTTCAGCTTCCATAAGGGAATTTATTACGGCTTCGGAGTCGTCGTTTATGAGAGAATAACCGATTAAGGGATAATCTTTAGAAAAATTCTTGAGCAGATTAGGGAGGAAGAATTTTCTGGGAACTGAACTGGCATAAATATTTAAATGGCCCTTTATAGTAATATTAAAAGACTTTAGCTCGACCAGCATATTTTTATAATCATTAAGCAGTTTTGCGGCATGGCGATAGAAGATCTGTCCGGAAGATGTCAGGCTGACATTTCTTCTGGTCCTTATAAATAGTACGGTATCAAGCTCTTTTTCTAATCCTGCTATATGATTTGAGACAGTAGGTTGTGTTACATAAAGAATTTCCGAAGCTTTAGTAAAGCTTTTATTGTCTGCAACTGTTATAAAAGTTTCTAATTGTCTAATATCCACAAATTTTCTCCTCTCTTTCATCAAAATTATATATTAGCACTGATATAATTTCAATGAAATACAATAAATATTTGCAAGTATACAGGAAGATGGCTTAAAACGATTGATTTATAATCTAATAAATGTTAAAATAAACCTAAGTCGTTATATTATTTATTAGGAGGTCATTTAATATGGTTGAAAAAACGATTATAGTAAAAAACGAAACGGGTTTACATGCAAGACCGGCAGCATCCCTTGTACAATTTGTCAAGAACTTTCCGGGATCTGTAGAATTGGTAAAAGACGGAAAGGTGGCAAATGCTAAGAGCATATTTAATGTGATGTCGCTCGGTATTTCTAAAGGAACGGAAATAATTGTCAGAGTCAGCGGTGAAAATGAAGAGGAGAATTTAGAAAAACTAGTCAACTTCATCGAAGAACTCAGTGAATAAAATAATAAATCAGAAATAGGATGAAAATCATCCTATTTCTTTTATAGAAGTCCATATATTGGGAAAACCTTTTATAATTAGGAGGAAAAAATGAAATTAAAGGGAATCGTAGCATCAGATGGAATTGCGATAGGACCAGTTTATAAATTTGAGAAAGTTGAACTGGAAATTCCTCAAGATAAAATAGAAGATGATAAAGTAGAAGAACAATTGGAATTGTTTAACAATTCAGTTAAGTCATATATAAATTTTTTACAGGAAAAAATAAATGAAAAGGGAAGTCAGTCTGAGATTTTCGAAGCACATATTGGAATGCTTGAAGATCCATTTTTAATTGAGAGTACTGAAAATAGAATCAAGGATGAGAAGATGAATGCAGCCATGGCTTTGGATGCGACAGCAAATGAATTCATAGCTATGATGAGTTCTCTCGATGACGAGTACTTAAAAGAGAGAGCGGATGATTATAAGGATATTAGAGTACAAATCCTCAACAGGATACTTGGGCTAAAATCAGCAGATTTATCGCTCATGAAAAAAGAGGGTATAATCGTCGCAAAGGACTTGACGCCCTCTGACACCTCAACTATGAATGCAGATTTAGTTAATGGAATCGTAACCGATTTTGGCGGAAAGACGGCTCATACTTCTATAATAGCTCAAACCCTTGGAATTCCAGCATTAGTTGGAATGCAGGATGCCTTTGATAAATTAGAGAATGGCCAGACCGTAATCATAGATACAGAAAATGGAGTATTGATAGTCGAACCTGACGACGAATTGCTCGCTAAATACAAAGAAAAATATGAAAAATTAGAAAAAGAGCAAAAAATACTAGAGGAGAATATGTTTAAAAAGGCAATTACAGAAGATGGAAAGGAAATAGATGTCTTTTGTAATATAGGGAATATAGGTGATTTAGACCTAGGATTGTCTCAAGGAGCTGAAGGAGTAGGTTTGTTCAGAACTGAATTTCTTTATATGGATAATGATAAATTTCCTACGGAAGAAGAACAATTTGAAGTCTACAAAGACGCAGCTGAAAAACTTGAAGGCAAGGCCCTTACCATAAGGACTTTGGATATAGGTGGAGATAAGGAATTATCCTATTTTGAATTTCCAAAGGAAGATAATCCTTTTCTAGGCTGGAGAGCTTTGAGGATATGCTTCGATATGCCTGAAGTATTTAAAACTCAATTGAGAGCGATTTTGAGGGCCTCAGCATATGGTAAAGTCTTGATATTGCTTCCAATGGTTATAAGCGTCAGTGAAGTCGAAAAATCGGTTGAGATAATCGAAGAATGTAAAGCAGAACTAAAAAAAGAAGGCTTGGAATTTGACGAAAATATAGAAGTTGGCATTATGATTGAGACACCTGCTTCAGTTTTAATCGCAGATGAATTGATAGAAAAAGTCGATTATTTTAGTATAGGCACGAATGATTTAACTCAATACCTACTCGCTGTAGATAGGGGAAATCAAAAAATAGCTGATTTATACAATTCCTATCATCCTGCAGTTCTTAGAAGTATCAAGAGGGTTATAGATGCATCGCATAAAGTGGGCAAATGGACTGGAATGTGCGGGGGATTTGCGAGCGATACTAAGGCGACTAAATTATTATTAGGTCTCGGATTGGATGAATTCAGCGTCGTTTCAGGTAATATAGCCAAAATAAAAGACAATATAAGAAACACATCGATGGAAGAGGCCGAAAAATTTGCAGATAAAATACTAAATATTGATTCTGCTGAAAAAATTGAAAATAGTTTATAAAAATCAACTCATTTATATGATTAGAAGAAAAAGTTTTCCTGATGTTAGAATCAAGCGATATATATGTCGAATATTATATAGAAAAAACAAAATTTAACATATAAATTGAGATATTTACAGCTTTTAACTGATATAATTCAACTACAAATGATAAATTGAAGAAATAGGTAAATTCTGTACTTCATGAGCTGTAAATCATCAAATGTATAATTATTAATGAAATAGCGATTGGAAAATGTTTTTGTTGAATTTTAATCCATCGTTTACAAATGCTTATTAATTATGATACAATAATACCATATAAAAAATCATTATGTCTTTTGTTTTTTAGAAATAGAATGGCACAAGTGATTTATTAGCATAATAATAGTCACATAACCTGACAGGAAGAGATTCTTGTCGGGTAATATTTTGAAGAGAGGAATAAAGATGGAAAATGAAAAGATACTATCAATAAGAAATCTTTATACCGGCTTTAGATTTGGAGATGAGTACTTTGATGCCGTTGACGATGTGTCGCTTGATTTGTACAGGAATGAAGTGCTGGCAATCGTAGGAGAATCCGGTTGCGGCAAGAGTACTATAGCGACATCTATAGTCGGATTGCATGATTATAATTTCACTAGAGTTAGAGGAGAGATCATCTATGATGGAGACAATATTTTAGAATACGATGAATCTCAATTAAACAAGATCAGAGGACAGGAGATAGGATTTATATTCCAAGATCCTTTAGCTTCCCTAAATCCATTACATAGGATTGGTGAGCAGATTGAAGAAGCACTTATATACCATACCGATTTAAACAAAGACGAGAGAAAAGAGAGAACTCTTGAGTTATTGGATCAGGTTGGGATTATTAATCCGGAAATGACTTATAAGCAATTTCCTCATCAATTATCTGGAGGAATGAGGCAGAGAGTTCTTATAGCGATGGCACTTTCATGTAAGCCAAATATAGTAATCGCTGATGAACCTACTACGGCTCTAGATGTAACAATTCAAGCTCAGATATTGGATCTTCTTACTCAATTACAAAATGAAATAGACGCCGGTATTATTCTTATAACACATGACTTAGGAGTAGTTGCTCAGATGGCGGATAGGGTCGCCGTTATGTATGCCGGTCAGATAGTTGAATTGGCAGGAGCCGAAGAGCTATTTGATAATCCTATACATCCATACACAAAATCACTACTCAAGTCTATTCCCCAAGATGACGATGACGACGAGCAACTTCATGTTATTCAGGGCATCGTGCCTTCATTAAAGAATCTGCCGAGACAAGGATGTAGATTTGCTCCAAGAATACCTTGGATACCTGAATCAGCACATGAGAAAGATCCCTTACTACATGAAATAGAACCCGGGCATTTTGTAAGATGCACATGTTGGAAAGATTTTCACTTTGATGGGGAGGAAGTATAATGAGCTTATTAGAGATAAAGGATTTAAAAGTACATTTTCCTATCAGAGGAGGCTTTTTCAACACGATACAGTCGTATGTTAAAGCGGTAGATGGAGTGAACTTTAAGCTGGAAGTCGGTAAGACATATGGCTTAATTGGTGAATCCGGTTCGGGCAAAACCACTATCGGTAAAGCTATAGTTGGATTAGAAGAACCTACCGGTGGGGAAATTCTCTATAATGGGAAATGTGTAAATAAAAAAAGAGATAGAAAAAGAGTAAATTACAATCAAGATGTTCAGATGATTTTTCAAGATGTATTATCTAGTCTCGACCCAAAGAAGAGAGTTAGAGATATAATAGCAGAACCGATAAGGAATTACGAGAAACTTTCGCTTGATGAAGAAGTAAAACGTATCAGAGAATTGCTTCATATAGTAAGCATGCCCGATGATACATTATACAAATACCCACATGAGTTTTCAGGTGGGCAAAGGCAGAGAATCGGAGTTGCTAGAGCTATGGCAGTAAATCCGAAACTCATCGTAGCTGATGAGCCTGTATCAGCACTTGACCTTTCCGTTCAGGCGCAGGTATTAAATTTTATGAAAGATATACAAAGGCAATTTAATCTGAGCTATCTATTCATATCGCATGACCTAGGAGTCGTTAAGCATATGTGCGATTATATTTATATCATGTACAGAGGTAGATTTGTGGAGTCAGGAACTAGAGATGATATCTATAATAATCCTAAGCATATTTACACAAAGAAATTAATAGCAGCAATTCCAGAAATAAATGCTAAAAATAGGGATGAGCTTAGACAGAAAAGATTGGAAGTAGAAAGAGAATTCGATCTACTACACAATAATTTCTTTGATCAAAATGGCAAGGTATATGATTTAAAACAAATTTCAGACACGCATTTTGTAGCTTTAAAAGATGAGGAGGTGCTTAGCGATGTGGAAAACCGTATTGCGTAGATTTTTGATAATGATACCGCAATTATTCATACTCAGCATATTGGTATTCGCATTGGGTAAGATGATGCCGGGTGATCCATTTACTGGCATGATATCCGGTGATACTAAAGGAGATCAGCTTATCCAGTTAAGAGAAAAATATGGGTTAAATAAACCTACTCATGAGCAATATATAGATTGGATAAAGAATATTGTAACAAAATGGGATTTTGGAAAATCCTATACCTATAAGGTACCGGTGGCACAAAAAATAGGAGAGAGGGCCGGAAACACGATAAAGCTGTCCCTACTGACATTGATACTGACATATCTCATTGCAATACCTCTCGGTATACTTGCCGGGAGATATCATAATTCAAAGATAGACAAAGCAATAGTCGCATATAATTTCATCTCATATGCTGTTCCGACATTCGTGCTAGGTTTATTGATGTTATTATTATTTGGATATAAATTGAGATTATTTCCCGTAACGGGATCTGTTGAAATTGGAGTGCAGCCGGGAACATTTGCTTATTTTAAGAGCAAATTACATCATATGATACTCCCCGCATTTACTGCAGCGATTTTAAGGACGACAGGGACAATCCAATATCTCAGAAATGAAATTATAGACGCAAAAACTCAGGATTATGTAAAGACTGCCAGGAGTAAGGGAGTACCGATAAATAAGGTATATACTCATCATATTTTTAGAAATTCATTGCTTCCGGTGGCTGCATTCTTTGGTTTTACAATATACGGACTCTTATCGGGATCTATTTTTATAGAGACCATATTTGCATATCCGGGCATGGGAGAGCTTTTTATTTCTGCGATTCAAAGTAGAGATTATGCGATAATCAATGCTCTTGTATTATTATTTGGATTTTTATTGCTACTAGGTTCGTTATTATCTGATATAATAATGTCTATAGTGGATCCAAGAATAAGAATTGATTAGGAGGGATCAAAGTGAGTAAATTAAAAGAACAGCAATTGCCAGAAAACGCCTCACAAGTTCCTTCCTTTTGGAGAATTGTGAAGCGAGAGTTTTCAAAAGATAAAGTAGCTATAATTAGTCTTATGATTTTAACTGTGATAATCTTAACTGTATTTATCGGAGCATTTTTATATCCTGATGAAAAAGTTTTAAGAGTATCGATTATAGATAAATATTCTCCTCCGGGAGAAAAGTATTTACTCGGTGCAGATATAGGGGGAAGACCAATTACAGGACTTCTTTTGATAGGCGCCAGAAATTCGATTTTGATTTGCTTAGTGATCACCTTATTGACAGAGTTCATAGGGATTTCAATCGGCCTGATTGCAGGGTTTTACGGAGGCTGGGTAGACAATATAATAATGAGAGTTTGCGACTTCATCCAGGTATTGCCGATAACGATGATAGTAATCGCTTATATGGTTACAAAGCAAACGAGTACTATATGGGATTTTATATTCGTTATGACCGTATTTTTATGGGTCGGAATTACAAGACTTGTACGTTCAAAAGCATTGTCTGAAAACAGGAAAGACTATGTCAATGCTTCTCGTACGATGGGTACAAGTGACTTAAAGATAATGTTTGGAGGTATTCTTCCGAATATAAGTTCTATAATAATCGTAGATTCAATTTTAGGTTTCGCAGGAAATCTCGGTATAGAGACGGGACTTTCCTTCCTGGGTTTTGGTTTACCACCAAGTACACCTTCATTGGGTACTCTTATAGCTTATGCTAGGAAACCAGAGGTAATATCAGGAAAACCATGGGTTTGGGTACCTGCATCATTGCTTCTTTTAGTGATGATGTTGAGTATAAATTATGTTGGTCAGGCTATTAAAAGAGCCGCTGACGCAAAACAAAGATTAGGATAAGGGGGAAATTGATTTGAAGAACAGATGGAGAATCTTAGTTGCTTTAATGCTTGTCATGTCCATGATGCTTGTAGCATGTGGTCCTAAGCAGGAAGATGCAACTAAAGATGCGGAGAAGACTGAGACAACAGAAACAGCTCCGGAAGAAAACAAAGATGAAGAGAAAAAGGACGAAGAAAAGAAAGAAGACGAAACTTCTGAGGAAGAAAAAGAAGAAAAGACTGAGGCTAAAGCAGGTGTAACTGACGAAATGACTATTGACGGTTATGCATTGCCATATCCTCAAAAGATTGAAAAAGATGGTGAAGCTATTGAAGGTGGAACATTGAATCTAGCTGTAGTAGCTGACTCACCTTTTGCAGGCATATTCCACACTTCACTATACACAGGAAATCCTGACTATGAAGTTATGAAGTACACTCTAGGTCCATTCATGAAGGCTGGAGAAGATATGGAGATAGTAGATGGTTTTATGACTAAGGTTGAATTTGATCCTGATGCAAAAACTGCTACAATCAAAATAAATCCTGACCTTAAATGGTCTGATGGTACTCCTGTAACTGCAGATGACTACGAGTGGCAATTTCTACTTATAGCTCACCCTGATTACACAGGAGTAAGATATGACGATGACTACCGTAATATAGTAGGAATTGAAGAATACCATGAGAGCACACCAAATTTTGACGAAGAATCTGATGAGCCTCTAATCTCAGGAGTAACAAAGCCTGATGAGCATACTGTAGTAGTAGAATTTAAAGAATTTACGCCAAGTATACTTTGGGGATCTGGACTTCCATATAATCCGGAACCGGCTCATCTCCAAAAGAAAATACCTGTAGCTGATCTTGAAACATCAGATGTTGTTAGAGTTAATCCTGTTTCCTGCGGACCATACTACTTTAAAAATATAGTAGAGGGAGAGTCTGTAGAACTTGAGGCTAATCCTTATTGGCCAGGTGAAAAACCTAAGGCAGATAGAATTATAATAAAGAGAACACCTAGAGATACTATAGTTGAAGCTATAAAGAGCGGTACTTTTGATGTAATTGAAAATATCAATGAAGAAGTTTTTGAAAATATAAAAGATTTATCAAATATAGAATTACTAAGTACAGTTCAAAGAGTTTATGGATATATTGGATTCAAACTTGGTAAATGGGATGCTGATAAAGGTGAAGTTGTAATGGATCCTAATTCTAAGATGGCCGATCTAGAACTTAGAAAAGCAATGGCATATGCTATGAATAATGACGAAGTTGCAACTGCATTCTACAATGATTTAAGAATGACTGCAAATACTTTGATTACGCCATTACATCATAATTTCCACGATGAGACTATACCGGCATACGAGTACAATCCTGAAAAAGCTATGGAAATATTAGATGCTGCAGGATACAAAGATGTCGATGGAGATGGATTCAGAGAAGATAAAGATGGAAATCCATTAGTTATCAACTTTGCATCTATGGCAGGAGGAGAAATTGCGGAGCCTCTAGCTCAAACTTATATGCAGTACTGGCATGACATTGGTCTAAATGTAGAATTGACCGGAGGAAGACTTATCGAGTTTAACGCATTCTATGATGCTGTAGAGAATGACGACGACAGTATAGATATCTATATGGCAGCTTGGGGAGCAGGTTCAAATCCAGATCCTTCAGGATTATACGGAAGAAAAGCTCTGTTTAATTACCCAAGATATGCATCTGAAGCTAATGATGCTGCTTTACAGAAAATTCAATCAAAAGAAGCTATGGACGCTATGAATGCAGGAGATCATTCAGTATTGTACAATGCTTATAATGAATGGCAAAAGATAATGCAGGAAGAGCTTCCTGTAGCACCAACTCATTACAGATATGGACTTACTGTAATAAATAATAGAGTTAAGAACTTTGACTTGACTGTCGGTTCTGACTTTGGATTCCATGATATCGAATTACTAAGCGATACACCGGAAGTAGCTCAATAGAAACAAACTTATGTGTGCATAGCCTAGTGCTATGCACATTTTACATATGGGGAGTAATAATGTTAAAATTGATAGTTTCCAGAAATATTGATTATGGAATAAAATATATATATGAAAAAATTATAAATAATTTAAAATCCGGCAAGATATCTTATTTTTTTGTGCCAGATCAGTATACCCTTTTTTCAGATATAAATCTCATGAATTCTTTGAATATGGAATCCATCGTCGACGTAAAGGTTAAGAGCTTCACTAGTTTATCGAGCGAAGTGCTTTCAAAATACGGTGGAATTAAGCGAAATATAATAACAGATTCAGGTAAGTCGATGTTATTAAAGAGTATTCTTCTTAGAAACGAGGAATCCCTGCCTTCGTTTAGAAAAAATTTAAATTCTAAAGGATTTGTCAGCGAATTAATAGATACCATAAAAGAGATAAAAGATTCAGGAGCCAATGAGTCGATTCTTAGGGAATTGGTATCTTCGGAAAATTTAGATGAAGATTTAAAAGCTAAATTGCTCGAGATTTCTCTTATATTAAATGAGTATAATGATAAGATAAGCGAGCATTATATAGATGGGTCAGACCGGCTCGAAATACTTAGTGAAAAGATTCCCGAAGCCTACGAACTCAAAAATATAGATTTTTTCTTTAGTTATTTTAATGATTTAAATGCCAGGGAAATTGAAGTCATCGAGCAATTATATGAATTGGGAGTCAATATGACATTTTCTCTGATATTAGATCCCGCATTAATCGATATCGATAGGACTGATATGACTGAGGACGGAGAACTTTTTGAAAGTAGTTTTAATTTTTATAGAAAATTAAAAAGAATTACAGAAGATATTGAAATAATTAAATTCAATGACATAAAGAAAGATGAAATATCATTTTTAACTGATAATCTCTTTTCATATAAGCCAAAATCGAATACGGCTGTACCCGAGTCGATTGAGCTGATTAGAACTGCGAACACAGAAGAGGAAGTGAGATTTACAGCTGAAAAAATCAAAGAGATTGTAATTAAAGATAATTAAAGAAATTAAGATTTGAGTATAGTTTTAACTGATGAGTCTGAATATGACGAAATAATTACCAGGGTATTTAATGATGAAAAAATTCCTTATTTTTTAGATAGGAAAAAATACTTCATCGAAAATAAGATAGCTAAATATATAATTTCCATATTAAATTTAAAGGCTAGAGATTTAAATCCGGAGGATGTTCTTTATTTCTTAAAATTTGGAGATAATCATATAGACAGATCGGAAATAGAATTATTTGAGAAATTTATAAATCAAAGAAAAATAAGGGGAAAGATGTATTTTGACGATAAGTATTTCACTATATCAGAAAGGTATATTGAGAAATTAAGCCCAGAAAAAAAAGAAGAGATGATAGATTTATATAGAGCTGCAAATAATGTCAGATACTATTTTTTGAATCTCATTGTCGATTACTATGAATCCGATAAGATTACTTATA
The DNA here is from genome assembly GCA_030537815.1 of Tissierellia bacterium. Taxonomy (GTDB): domain Bacteria; phylum Bacillota; class Clostridia; order Tissierellales; family Peptoniphilaceae; genus Microaceticoccus. The sequence goes on from JAUNVF010000020.1 coordinate 38,942, forward strand.
TCAATTCGCATATTAAAAATCTGTTTTCTATTCTGACAATGGAGGAGATAAAATCCGTAATAGATTCTTTTGCTCTCTCGCAGTCTGAAAACGAGGAATTAAACACCGAAAATAATGGAATATGGGAGAGTTTTATAGATACTGTAAATCAGCTTTCAGAAATAGCCGGTGATTTGCAAGTAAGCTCTTCGGAATTTGCAAAGATAATAATCGATGGATTTGAGGAACAGAAAATAGGAGTAATTCCCCCCTCACAAGATACTGTATTAGTTGGAAGTATTTTAAGGACTAGGGCAAATAAATCAAAGGTCGTCTTTTTAATTGGAATGAATGATTCTTATATTCCTAAAAAAATAAATAGATCATCTATATTAACTGATGAAGAAAAAATTGAATTGAAGGAATTGGATTTGAATCTACCGATTAAAGAAATCGAATACCGGCAAGAAGAGATGATTAGTCTTTACTCAAATCTACTCAGGGCAAAAGAAAAACTATATATATCATCTTCTGCTATGAACAGTTCAAATTCTGTTATGACTAATTCGATATATTATAATCAAATCATGAGAATATATCCTAATATAGTTAAAATAAATTCAGAGAGTTTTTTTAAAAATGCAGTATATTCGGGTTCATACTCTATCCAAAGGATGATTTCACAATTAAGAGATATAAATAATGGAATAAAAAGGATATCTCAAGTCGATAATAGGGAATTGGAACTATATTATTATATCAAGGATAGGGAAAAAGATATTGCTTGGGCGATAAATCAAGGCCTTTCAACAAATGAATTAAATAGATTACAAGATGATACTGCAATGGAATTATATAAAAATTTGCGGAGCTTGTCGATCTCAAGATTACAGACTTTTTCAAGATGTCCTTATAAGCATTTTATAAGATATGATATAAAACCTGAAGAAGCGGAAAATTATGATATAGATTATTTTGAAATAGGAAATATGGCTCATGAAATTATGTCGAGATATATTTCGGATTATAAAATAAATCCTGATAAATTTAATAAATTGAGAAAAGCTGATTTTGATGATTTAGTAGAAGGGTATTTTGACTATGAATCTGTAAATATAGATGAGCAAAGGGCGGAAGATCCCAAGAATAAAATGATAGTCGATATAGCGAAAAAAAGTATTTCTACTGGAGCTTATAATATAACGCGACAGATGAATTTAAGTAATTTTAAGCCTGTTTATGAAGAAGTTAAGTTTGGAGCTGCGCAGAAGTTGCCGGGTTTCAAAATAGATCTCGGATATAAGATAATAGAATTGGAAGGTATTATAGATAGAATAGATAGACTGGATGATGATACTGGTTCAAGTATAATAGTAATCGACTATAAAACTGGATCGCAATCATTTAATCTAAATCTAGCATTGGCAGGAATTGACATTCAATTACCTGTATATATGATGGCGGCTAATTCCATGGGAACAAATACTTCTGTAGGATTTTTCTACCTACCTATAAAAGAGGAATTGATTGCTGAAGACAGCGACTGTCCTGAGAGAATTATGGATCTTTTAATTGAAAGTTTGACTATGGACGGAATTGTAATTAAAGATAGGGATATAATAAGGTCGATAGACAAAGATATTGAAAACAAATCCACTGTAATAAAATTCAGAGGTCGAAAAAGAGATTATATGGAGAAAGATAATGTATTGACTGAAGAAGGTATAAATAAATTTATGGAATATATAGTAGATGATATAAAATCTAAGGTTAGAAGGCTTGTTTCAGGTGATATAAAGGCTTTTCCATATATTTTAAACAAGAGAAGTGAATGTGTTAATTGCGATTATAAAGCCATTTGTAAATTTTCTTTAAAAAAGGACAAGATATACAGGAAGATAGAAAATAGAGATTGGAAAGAATTCAAGGAGGAATGATGGAAATTATTAAATATACAAAAGAACAGTCTGATTCTATCCATTCCCGAGGCGAAAATCTCTTGATATCTGCGGCGGCTGGCTCCGGTAAGACCATGGTATTAGTAAAGAGGATAATAGATATTTTGATAATTGAAAAGGTAGAAATCGATAAGATGTTAATAGTTACCTTTACAAATGCAGCTGCAAATCAGATGAAGGATAAAATCAGGGATGAGCTGGAAAAATATCTTGCATCGGGTAAATACGACAGCAGATTTATTAGGAGACAGCTCAGAAAAGTACAGAGTTCTCATATCTGTACCATGCATTCATTCTGTATAGATATGATTAAGAATTATTTCCAGCATTTGGGAGTCGATCCCAATTTCAAGATAATAAATCCATCTGCTGAGATCGTATTAAAAGACAATGCCTTGGCAAAAGTGCTGGAAGAAGAATACGAAAATCAAAGAGAAGATTTTAAAAATTTTGTCGAGGCTTATGGTGGCAGAAAGGGCGATAGAATTCCTGAAATAATCGACGATATTTATAATAAGATTCAATCTGAGATAGACCCTATCGGCTGGCTGAAAGAAAATACTGAATTATTAGATATAGAATTAATAAAAGCAGAGATTTTATCATTTATAAAAGACAGGATAGATATCTCTATTCAGATGATTGAGGGAGCTATAAATATTGCAAATGAGCCTGATGGTCCATCGGCTTATTTAGATGCTTTGGAAAATGATATTGAGCTTTTAAATGAGCTTGGGGATTTATCCGAGAAAAAAGAATATTCTCTTTTAATTGATAGGCTTTCCACAATTTCTTTTGCAAGGCTGAGTTCTAAGAAAGTCGGAGATGAATCGAAAAAAAATACTGCAAAGAAAATTAGAGATGACGTAAAAGAAATAGTATTTGATTTAAAAAAACAATTTGAAACTAAGACCGAAGATAGAATTTTAAGAGAAACTGAAATCAGCTTAATTTACTTAAAGACTATTGAGAGGATTATAGTAAATTATGACGATCAATTATCTATATTAAAAAGGGAAAAGAGGTCTCTAAGTTTCCCTGATATAGAACATAATATGGTAAAATTGCTTGAAATTGAAGAGATTAGAAAAAAGATTGCGGATAATATAGAATATATATTTTTTGACGAATATCAGGATATAAATCCATTGCAGGAATTTATAATCGACAGTATCAAAGGAGATAATAATTTATTTTTTGTCGGAGATATAAAACAATCTATCTATAGATTTAGACTTTCTGATCCAGGACTTTTTAGCGATAGGTATAAAAAGTATTCTAAAGCCATAATAAATGGTAGAAATATAGATTTGGATAAGAACTTCAGGTCGAGTCCAAAAATTTTAAAATATTTAAATTTTATTTTTGAAAGCTTAATGTCTGAATCACTCGGCGAAGTAGACTATAGACAAAAAGGTCAGGCTTTGGTACCCGGGAAATTGTCGGAACTAGATAATGGAAGGGTAAATCTAATATTTAATGAAGAAGCAATAAATAAGGAATACGACGATTTAAATCCAAATGCTCTTTATATAGCTAAGGAAATAAAAAGATTAGTAAATGAGGGGACTAGAGATTATAGAGATATAGTCATTTTACTTAGATCAGTTAAGGGAAGAATCGAAGACTATGAAGAAGCTTTTAGAGTTTATTCTATACCATATTTTTCAGATATTTTAAATGTGAGCTTGGAAGACCCGGAAGTATCAATTTTCATAGATATTTTAAAGATAATCAATAATTTTAGAAATGATCTGGCTCTTATATCTGCGCTTCTTTCTCCTGTCGGAAAGTTAAATGAAGACGATATAGCTAGAATAAGGATATATTCAAATAAAAAATCTTTTGCAGAAGCCT
>JAUNVF010000021.1 GCA_030537815.1 Tissierellia bacterium
AAAATTATTTTCGTACATTTTCCTCAAAGTATTCACTCTTACTTGTCTAGGTTCAGTTGCAACTCATCAGAGTTGACTTATAAAGTATAACATATGCTCAAGGAAGTGTCAATATTTTTTTAAGAATTTTATTCTTATAAAATAATTACTCCCCAGACAGCTAGATTAGTATACCAACTAAAAATAATTCTGTCAACATCTTTTACTCATTATCTTTAACTATGCTTATTATTTATATTAATTTTAGATATTCACTAATGTATATTGTATATCTCTCTCAGTTTTACTATATTCTCGAGAATGGGTTCTGGTATATCTCCATACTCTAGTAATATATCCATATCTGCTTTTGCCATCTCTATATCGCCCAGTTCAAAATATATTATCATCCTATTATATAATAATTCTGTATCTTCATAATATATATCTAGACCTTCCTGCAGTATATTTAATGCTTCTTTATACATTCCCTTCTTATAAAAAGATATTGAAAGGTCCTGATATAAAGCTTTAAATTCAGCTCCTTTTTCTTTAGCTATTAGATAATATTCTATTCCTGCATTCGTATCTCCTAATAGTTCAGATATCAGTCCGAGATAATAATTTGCAATAGGGCTGTCGTCTAAAAGTTTGCTTTCCATGAATAAGTCAAAGGAATTAGTATAGTCGCCCCGATTCATTGAATCTATGCCCTGCTCGATCTTTGCATTTGGTTCGACCTCTCTTATATACTCTCTGAGTTCTTCTTTGACGAGATCATCTTCTAATCTAGAGTATGCGAGCTTGAAGAAGGACAAGGCCTTATTATAATATCTCTCCTTGGCATTTATAATTCCAAGTTGGTAATATGACAGCGGAAATTCAGGATCTGAATTTATTATCTCTTCCAGTATATTTACGCTTTCTATCTTCAATATATCTTCTTGATTTAATTCATAGCTATTATAAAGAAGTCTTGCGTAATTATAATCACTAAAGGAAGTCGATATAGCTTGTAAATATAAGAATCTAAAAAAATATATGGCATTTCTATTTTCAGCCTGCATCATTTCAATTCCTTTAGTAGTCAAATATTTTTGAAGATCAGGCAATTCTTCCAATAATTTCAAATAGTTCTCCCTATACTTAAACTCGGGATCTATGGCTAGACAAATTACCATTCCAGATATTATGAGGTCATAGGATATTCCTTCGTCAAATTCTCCGGTAGATATTCCATCTATTAAATTATCCATATAGATAGGATATGGTATATCTTTGTCCAGTTTTATATTACTTTCTTCTTTGAGTTCTATAAAAGATAAATTTTCTGAGTTTTTACGAAAATATTCATCTATCGGTTTCATCATTCCTCCTACTGCCTCATATACTGTCTTTTTCTCATAGAAGAATTATATATGAGTTTAAATAGATTGCCTTTATAGACCATATATACACTTAAAAATAGAGTGCTCAATAACATAAAGTAGATATTGCTCATATTTAAAACTCCTGGAAAAACTTGAAAAATATTAGGCGAAAGTCCTAAATAATATCCCAATCCATAAATTACTAGATGTACTAATGTCCAATTTAATGGATTTTCAAATATGATATTAACTCCCATAAATATGGAGTCGTATCTGTATGCTTTGGCGATGTAAATACATTCTGCCACCGCTGAAAATATCAGGAATATGAGTATATTGAGCAATAATAATACCATTAGATTTTTATTTGTGCCAATTATCAATCTCAAAATCAACTCGATTATATAATACATGAAAAATGCCGATATAGCAGGCGATAGATATCTAAAGAATCCTTCTTTCAGGTATTTATAATATATTCTATTCGAGTTTACTATCGAGTCCAAAGTATATAATAGATGTGAAAATATCATTCCCTTAATCATATATAATATCAGACCACCTATAAATCCGGTATTAAATGGTAATAATGACAGTATGGCTACTGCCAATGTATAAATCAAGTCATAGGCTATAAAGTGCAGAATGAGAATCGGAAGATGTTTAAACATCTTCGCCGTTTTAATAAAGGCTTCTGATTGCACATATATAAAGTCTTTAAGCATTTTTTATTCCTTTCGGTTTCAAATATATTGATTTTATTTCAGTTCTGTCTTTGTTTTTTATGAATATATAATAGTACTCATCTTTTTCTATATTTTTAATAGGATTTGTTATCGCTATTGGATTTACTCTAAAATTTTCGATTACAGAATATTTCAGTATATTTTTGACATCTAATCCGGTCCTATTTTCTATGGTCTTTTCATTTACTTTTAGTAAATCTTGAAGATAATTCTTGTTGATTTTACGATGATAATCGAGGAGCTCAAATTTATTTGACCTATTATTCCCACTCTTATAATAATCGTATATTAAAAGTTCCTTTAGATATTTGTCCATTGGGTATTTTTCATCGAGAAATCTATTCATTATATTATATAGGTCTATTTTTGAAATATTCGAGTACAGATACTCTTCTCTCTCCCAATAATCAGCCATCTCTTCAAAGAAGCTCCACGCAGATTTATAGTAATTATCGATTAAATAACTCAAAGTCTTTTCAAAAAATCTCTCATTATAATATTTTTCTACGATATCCTCAATAGCTTTAAGCCTCATTATATCATTGTAACTTAGCCAATTATTGGATATCACCTCATATGGCGCCTTGCTGAAAAATTTATATCCATATTTTTCGCTGTGTATCCTCAATGCAGAACCCTTCAAGAGTTTTAAAAAACCCAATTGTATTTTATCAGGACCTATGTCAAACAAATCATCGAAAGATTTCGCAAAGCTATCATAATCCTCATATGGTAGTCCCGCAATCAAGTCGATATGGATATGTGATCCGCTTTGAATCAATTCCTTACATATGCTCTTAATCTCATGATATTTTCCAACTCTCTTAATTTCTTTGGCGGTTTTGATATTAGTCGTTTGCAAACCCACCTCGAATTGAAATAAATCTCGCCTGCCCAATTTGAGGATTTCTATAAATTCCTCATCTATCAAAGAAGGATGTAACTCCATATGAAAAGTCGTAATTTTATTATCATTATCTATCAAAAATTTAATAATATCTTTTTGATATGGATTATAATTGAAACTTCTATCAATAAATTTGACTAATTGGACTTTCTTATCCAAGAAAATCTTGAGTTCATCGAAAACCGTCTCCAATTTCCTATATCTAACTCCTTTAGTCGTCGAAGACAAGCAGAAAGCACAATTAAAAGGGCAACCTCTTGAAGCTTCATAGTATACATATTTATTATCTTCTATATATCTATCATCTTCGTAAATAATAGGTATATTTTCAAAATTATCGACGACCGAAAAGACTGTATCTCCATATACCTCGGATTTTTTTCTATATAGTATCGAGCTAAATTCAGGATCATTTCCTTCTAAAATGGAACTTAATAATAATTTGAATTTATCTTCTCCCTCGCCGATAATTAGATATGAAATTTCTTCATTCTCTTTCATAAATTTCTCGCCATCAAAAGATACTTCCGGTCCTCCGGCAATTATTCTTATTTTTCCATCAACTTCTTTTATCGCTTTTATTAAATCTAAATTTTCATTTATATTCCATATATAAAATGAAAATCCAATATGTGTATAGCCTTCTTTAATTAAGATCCTTAGAATTTTTTCCAAATTATCATTGATAGAAAAATCGTATAAATCTACTTCTATCAAGTCAGAAACAGCTTCCTTTAAATATTTAATTGCCAAATTGCTGTGACTGTATCTCGCATTTAAAGATACCAGTGCAATTTTAACCATATGATCATCCTTACATTTTTTCCGGTGATTGTATTCCGAGAAGAGCCAACCCAGTCTTTAGTACTGTTCTTGTAGCATCTGTCAGAGCCAATCTTGCATTCATAGTTTTGTCATCTGCATTCAAAATAGGACAAGAATTATAAAATTTATTAAATGCACTTGCGATTTCTATTAATTGTCTAGTGATATAACTAGGCTCGTATTTTTCCATAGCCTCTAAGACTCTTTGTGGGAAGTCGTATAATGTCTTTAATAGATCAAATTCAACTTCTCCAGACAATAATGAATAATCTACTTCATCAGAGCTTAGATTTGCTTTATTGACTATACTATTGGCCCTAGCAATGGTGTACTGAACATATGGCCCGGTTTCTCCGTCATAATTCAATGTATTGTCCCAGTCAAATACATAGTCTTTTATTCTATTGCTAAATAATTCTTGGAATATAACAGCTCCAATTCCTACTTTTTTTGCAACTTCTTCTTTATCATCAAGGCCTGGATTTCTCTCATTGATTATCGCGAGTGTTTTTTCTACAGCCTTATTTAATACATCTTCTAAGAATACAACCTGACCTTTTCTCGTAGACAATGTCTGGTCTTTTAAGCTAACCATACCAAAAGGTACATGGATACATTCTTCCGCCCAATCGTAACCCATCTTTTTAAGAGTTACTATAAGTTGATTAAAATGAAGTATCTGCTGAGATCCGACCACATATATATTCTTTTCAAACTCGTATTCTTTTTTTCTATATATTGCTGTCGCTATATCTCTAGTTATATAGGTGCTGGATCCATCACTCTTTATTACTATCATATTAGGTAGATTTTCATCTTCCAAATCGATTATCTCGGCACCTTCAGATTTAACCAAAAGATCCTTTTCTCTTAATTCTTTAATAATATCATCTACGAATTGCGAACTAAAAGCCTCACCATTATATGAGTCAAATTCTACACCTAACATATTATAAACCCTGTCAAGTTCTGATAGACTGACTTCTTTAAACCATTTCCAAAGCTCGACTGCTTCAGGATTTTCATTTTCTAATTCGCTAAACCATCTCCTTGCCTCATCCATTTTTTCAGGATCCTCTTTAGCGAGCGTATTGTAATCTACATATAATTTTAATAGCTCCTTTATTGGATTTGCATTTATCTTTTCGTCATCGCCCCAGAGTTTATAAGCGGAGATCATCATTCCAAATTGAGTACCATAATCACCAATATAATTTACTGCCGTTGTGTTATAGCCGCAAAATTTATATATTTTATTTATTGCATTTCCAATCACTGTAGACCTTATATGTCCGATATGGAATGGCTTAGCTATATTTGTAGAAGAAAACTCTACGACAACATTCTTGCCCTTTCCGATATCAGAAGAACCATACATCTCTCCTTTTGACTTTACCTCTTCAATTATATTTTTAGCCAATAAGGTTTTATCTACAAAAAAATTAAGATATGGTCCCGTACTTATTATTTTCTCAATATTTTCATTTTTCTTTATAGAATCAGCTATTTCTTCTGCGATCTTATTTGGTGCATTTCTCTTTATCTTGGCCAATTTAAAACAAGGAAATGCGTAATCTCCCATATTCTTATCGGGAGGTGTTTCTATCGTGTTTTTGATCTCTTCATATTCGAGACCTATATTTTCATCGACTAAAATCTTAGCGATAATCTCTTTATAATCCTTCATAAATTCCTCCTACTTGAGAGTTGCTATAGTAACCCCGTCTCCGCCTTCACTGAATTCACCTAGCCTCTGTTTTTTTATCAGTTTGTGTTTCTTCAGGTATTTATTTATTCCTTCTCTAAGGACTCCGGTTCCTTTTCCATGTATGATCTGTATCTCTTTAAGTCCTACAAGATAGGCATTATCTATATATTTATCGAGCTCAAAGATAGCCTCTTCGATATTCCTGCCTCTGATATCTATTTCATTGCTAATAGATTGTCTCGATTTATCCCTAATTATATTTTTAATCTTAGTTTCGGATTCAGCCTTTTGACTCGATTTTACCCTCTTTATCTGATCGATATGCGAATTTACTTTTAATATCCCGATTTCTACAGTTAAATTACCCTTTGAGTCGGGGAGTTCGATTACATGACCACTCTGTCCCAAAGTCAATACCTCGACTTCATCGCCAAGTTTTAATTCGCCTATATCATCCTCGCTCTTTATATTCAGAAAGTCAAAATCCATCGATTCAAATTGATCGGCGCTTTTTCTAAGAGAATCAGTCAATTCATGAGCTCTTTTTATATCAGCCTTATCAGTTCTTGACCTTAATTTATTCATCTCGCTCAGTATTTCTGAAGCTTCTTCTTTTGCAGATGCTAAAATCTTATGAGCTTCTGATTCAGCTTCGGATATAAGCCTATCTCTCCTGTCATTCGCCCTATTTATCTCTTTGGAAAGCTTCTGTTTTAAGCTTTCAACTTCCAGTTTATAAGCTTCAATTTCTTTTCTCTTTTCTTCGATGAGCTTTCTGTCTTTTTCTATTCCCGACAATACATCTTCAAATTCTTTATTTTCAGTCGATATTAAATCCTTTGCTTTATCGATCATTGACTCATCCAATCCGAGCCTTTTCGAAATCTCAAATGCATTTGATTTACCAGGAATTCCAATCAATAATTTATATGTCGGACTCAATGTGTCAATATCGAATTCTACCGAGGCATTTTTAACTCCATCAGTCGATAAGGCGTATACCTTTAGCTGGGAATAATGAGTCGTGGCTATTGTCCTAATCCTTTGACTCAATAATCTGTCTAAAATCGCCATAGCCAATGCAGCACCTTCGGTTGGATCTGTACCTGCTCCAAGTTCATCTAAAAGTATAAGCGATCTTGGATTTAGATTATTCAAGATGGATACGATATTAGTCATATGAGATGAGAATGTCGACAGCGACTGCTCTATACTCTGTTCATCTCCAATATCTGAAAATACATCTTCAAATACAGCTAATATCGAACCTTCATCCGCCGGTATGTGAAGCCCCGACTGCGCCATCAATGTCAAAAGTCCCACTGTTTTCAATGTAACAGTCTTACCTCCGGTATTGGGGCCCGTAATCACGAGAGTAGAAAAGTCCTCGCCTAGCCTTACAGATATTGGAACAACTTCCTCGACATTTAGAAGAGGATGTTTCGCATTTTTCAAATTTATTATACCATCTAAATTTAAATTTGGTCTACTTGCCTTTAATTCGAGAGCCAGTCGTCCCCGAGCAAAAATATAATCTAATTCTGATAAAATATCCTGATTGACAGCAATTTCATTCTTGTACTCTGCCACCATCTCGGATAATCTCTTTAATATTTTATTAATCTCCTCTGCTTCTTTAAGTTCTAGCATCCTTATCTCATTGTTCAAATTAACGATGGCAAGTGGCTCGATAAATACAGTAGCTCCACTTGAGGACTGGTCATGAACAACACCAGGAAATCTAGATTTATATTCAGATCTTACCGGAACTACATATCTGCCATCTCGAACAGTGATTATAGTATCCTGCAATGCCGAAGATCCGGTCTTTGAATTTATGATCGAGTTCAACTTATCTTTAATATCGTCATTTTTCCTTCTCAACTGAATCCTTATGCTTTTTAGCTCTCTACTGGCATCATCTGAAATCTCATTTTCCGATACTATCGCCCTGTAGATTTCTTCCTCAATACTCCTTAAAGCTGTGAGATTTTTGATTAATTTACTTATGCATACAAAATCATCATTTCCATCTGTATCCATATACTTTTTCAATGCTCGAACGACTCTTAAGCCATCAGCTATTCTCAAAAGATTTAACGGAGTCAAAGCCCCCTTTTTCTCAGCAAACATCAAAGACGACTTTATGTCAAATAAACCAAAAAGCGGAGGGTTTCCGCTCTTTATGATAAGTCGATATGCCTCATCGGTTTCATCCTGCAATATATTAATCTGATTTAAATCTATTATTGGCTTTATATTTTTACATTTAATTTTCCCTATTTCAGATTGTGCAAATCCTTCTAATTTCTTAACGATTTTATCGTATTCCAGCACTCTAATAGATCTTTTATTCATCTATAGTACCCCTTTTTTATAATGTCCTTCTCTCGTCTTGCCCAATATATTATCTATATCTCTTTTCCGAGATTTTCCATTTAATATATCATCAAATAAATCAATTATATCATTATCAGCATATCTATCAAATCTCAATAAAATATTGTCTATCCCCATATCTTGAATTTCCGTCAGATATTCAGCTCCTGATATTGGAATGGAATTTTTTATCAAAGAATAATCCTCGTATTCTTCTATTGAAAATTCATTTCCATCATTCGATCTTATTTTATAATTGTCTCCGATAGAATTTTGCTTTTTGTATTTTTCAATTATATTATTCGGAGAATATTTTGTTATCATGTCCACTGATTTGCCGTATACAAATACCTCCAATTCTTGTTTAGAAGAATTTCTTATCTCCCGAATTTCATCTATACTCAATTCAGGGCTTAACTGAAAGCAATCCGCTCCTAAATTAGATAAAATATTAATCGAGTAGCTATTCGAAATATTAGATAATTGATTAATTATAATTTTAAATTCTGGAAACCTCGATTTTAGCTCAATTTCCCAATTACTAAGAACTATGCCTCCTATTTTCGATTTGTTTTCTTCCAATTTTGAAATAAAATAATCGTAATCTCGATCTGTAGCAACTGGTGGCATTTCAAAAAATAATTTGTCCTTAAAGTCAATTAAATTTATATCTGAAATTGATTCTATATCCCTAAAGTAAATCCTATTGATTTTATCGTTTTTTAAGATTTTTTCATCTAGTTTTGAAATACTTATTGAAATATTAGATTTATGATTCTCAGGTAAATAAAATTTATCGCCTTTCAATAAAATTTCATGCTTAAAATTCCTGTCGTATTTATTTGCAATCCTATAGTATAATTCCTCTGTTCCAAGCCTTCTAATTTCATTTAACATTTTAGCACTCATAAAAGATTTGCCATCGGTATATAGTATCAAATCTTTAAGATTAAAAAATGTTTCGCCCAATTTTGACAGCTGTTTATAAGCATAATCATGATCTACAACCAGTTTTTTGCCTTCTTCAACTATATCGTCGAGCTTTACAGAAACTTTAATATCCCCATAATTGATTTCCAATTCCGGTTTTGCGCCGACAAATACTATAAGAATCATTATTATATCTCTTTTTTCTTGATAAACTAAATCCTTATAATCCCTTTCCCTCAAATCGGAACTGGATATCCTATAAGCTTTGTCGCCAATCTTCGCATCTGGAAAATCTCTTAGATTCATATCTTCTCCAGAAAGATAATCCCGATCCGCAGTTATAGTGTATTTCTTACTTGATAGGCTGATTTCGATTGCATCTCTTTTCTTTATATTCCTAATTAATTTTATATAATTAAAGCCTTTATTTTTTACGATTCCGACCTCTACTCCCCTTGTCGCTCTTGATTCGAGATCTATGTATTTATCGTCTCTTTCATCAAATAAAAAACCTCTTGTAAATCCTCTATTTGAAACCTCATCAACTATCTCAGAACTTAGGGCATCAGAGAAAAATAATGAAGAATAATAATTTGAAACTGCATATACATATTCCGGCTTCTTCATTCTACCTTCAATTTTTAGAGAATGAACTCCAAGGGATGCCAAAATCTTCGCATCAGATTTTATAGCCAAGTCCTTAGGGCTTAAAATATATTTCTGATCCATCAATTTATTTCCATTAAAATCAAATATATCGTATTTTTTTCTGCAAGGTTGAGCGCATCTACCCCTATTACCACTGCGTCCACCATTAAAAGAACTCATCAGGCATTTGCCTGAATAGCAGACGCATAGAGAACCATGAGCAAATATCTCCAATTCCATATCGGAATTATCTCTGATATATTCTATCTCTGATAGAGAAACTTCCCTCGCTAAAATCGCCCTTGTAAATCCTAAATCTTCCAAAAAATTCACAGCCATTAAGCTATTTGCAGACATTTGTGTGCTGGCATGAACCTCGAGTTTCGGAAAGAATTCCTTGACTAGGCTTGCCAATCCGATATCCTGTAGAATCACAGCATCAATATCAAGTAAATATATCTTCTCAATAAATTTCATCGCTTCTTTTATCTCTTTTTCTTTGATGATGGTATTGACAGTTATATACACTTTGATATCTTTAAAATGACATAAATTCACGATTTCTTTAATTTCTGCAATATCAAAATTACTCGCATATGCCCTAGCACCAAATGATTTACCTGCCAAATAAACGGCATTAGCTCCTCCGGCAATGGCTGCATAAAGCATTTCTGTATTTCCGACAGGAGCTAGTATTTCTATACCCATTTATTTATCTGCATCTATTATCTGATTTACTCTTTTGAGTATTTCCTGATATTGTTTTTGTAAAAATGACATCTCTTCCTGCATCTTAGTCATATTTTCATTTAATTCAGTCATCTGCTTATTTTTACTCTTAATGGTCTCGATATTATTCTTATTTTCCTTATCTAAAGAGGTATATCTCTTATTCATATCGCTAATGGTATTTAAAGATGTAACGAGATCGTCTTTCAACTTTTCAATACTTGAAACCAACTCTTCTTTTTCGGAAGTCACCTTTTCCACTTCTTCTGAAATAGTCCTGAATCTCTGGATAGGTTCCTTCGATTCCTCGACTAAAGCATCGTATTTCTCCTTCATCTCAAACATCTCGCCCGTTACATTCATAAGAGTCAATGTATAAAGCATGGTATGATTTAACTTAGGATTGGCATCTCTCATGCTTGCAATTTTATTATCAACATAATCAGCGATCTTTATGGTCTTATCTTGGTTTGCGTCAGCAACCATGGTGTATTTAAGTCCGTCAATTACAACTTCGATTTTATTTGAATTAACCATAATGCCTCCTAACTCCTGAGCGAAATATTATACTCGCTTTCAAGACTATTAATTATTCTCTCCTGAATCTCATTAACATCATCATCAACCAATGTCCTATCAGCTGCCTGATAAACTATTTGATAAGCCATAGATTTTTTACCTTCACCTATTTGATCTCCCTTGTAAATATCAAAAAGTCTTATATCAGAAATAATATCTGATTCTATCTCCCTTATAACTTTTTCAATATTCTCTGCGCTGATCTCATCGTCTACAATAAGTGCCATATCTCTGGTTATAATCGGATATTTTATAATCTTTTTATAATTTTTTTCTCTGACAGCCAATCTACTTATCATATCCACGTCAAATTCAGTTATATATGCCCTCTTGTTTATATCGTATATCTCGCTGACCTCATAAGAAAGCTCTCCCATTATTCCTAAATACCTATCACCACTATAAATATAAGCTGATCTTCCCGGATGGAATGTAGCAATTTCAGAATTTGGAATGAATCGCAAATCGTAAATTCCTATATTATTTAAAAGTGTTTTGATATCTGCTTTTATCTTATAAAAATCTACATCTCCATAGGCTCCCATACAAAGTCTTCTTTTTTGTGATGGAAAAGTTCCCTCTCCGGTCTTGACAAATATATTGCCCAATTCGTAAATTGATAATTCCTGAGCTTTATAACTCAAGTTTTTAGATAAAATATCGAGCATATTAGGTATAAGCGAAGTTCTCATAACGCTAAACTCCTCACCAAGAGGATTTTGTAGCTCAATCATATCGCCACCACTATTAAGACCCGACTTTGTATTTGCCTTTGGACTTATAAATGAATAGCTTAGAGCCTCATAGTAGTTTAGGGCATACAAATCCATCTTTAGTCTGTCTTCAACTTCTCTTAGTTTAGAAACTCCGCCCTTAATTAGCTCGCCTTTTAACATCTGTGGTTTTATATTATGAAAACCGTACATTCTACCTATCTCTTCAATCAAGTCTACTTCAATGCTAATATCACTTCTAAAAGATGGAACTTTTGCTATAAGGCTATCTCCTCGGTCATCCACTTCAAATTCCAGTCTTTCAAGATATTTTATCATCATCTCTTTAGGGATTTCAGTCCCGAGTATTTTATTAGTATTTTCATAATTTAAAATAATCTCTTTCGGTTCATAATCTCTTTTTATCGCCTTGTGAATCTCAGCCGTCGGCCTAGCTGCACCTATCATCCTAGCCAAAGTCGCCACTCTATCAATTGCAATCTGCTGCAGATCAAATGCAACTCCCTTTTCAAATCTAGTAGATGCTTCAGATCTTAGCTGTAGTCTTTTTGAAGTAGTTCTAATTGATTCTTTATCAAATTTTGCGGCCTCTAGTAGAATCCTCTCAGTTTGATCTGTGACTTCGGTATCAAATCCACCCATAACACCTGCAATACCTACAGCGCTTTTTTCATCGGCAATAACTATATCTTCTTCAGTTAATTCTCTTTCTTTAGAATCTATACATTTTACTTTCTCGCCTTTTTGCGCCTGTCTAACTACAAGTTTTTTTCCTTCTATCTTATCTAAATCATAAGCATGTAAAGGCTGTCCGTATTCCAACATCACAAAATTTGTGATATCCACGATATTATTTATAGGCCTTACCCCAGCTTTCATAAGACAATTTTGTAGCCAATTAGGCGACTCCTCTATCTTGACATCTTCTAAAACTCTCAAAAAGAAATTATCACATTTATCTGTATCTATTTCAGCTGCTTCAAAAATATATTCATGATCTTCGAATTCGCTATCTATCTCCGGCATATCGATTTTTTTATCAAATGTGGCCGCTGACTCTCTCGCCATTCCTATAATCGAAAGACAATCGGGTCTATTAGGAGTTATTTCAAATTCTATAATCCTGTCATCCATCTCCAAGACATCTTTTATATCTGTGCCGGTTTTGGTTTCATCTTTTAAAATAAGTATTCCATCTTTATATTTTTTTGGTATAACAGAGTCGTCAAATCCCAATTCCTCATATGAGCAGAACATCCCTTCAGACATAACTCCCCTGAAATCATGATTTCCTATCTTATCACCACTGCCCAATACTGCACCTGACAAAGCTACCGGTACAAAAGCACCTTCAAATACATTTTTGGCACCTGTAACTATCACGACTTCTCTATCTCCGATATCCGTATTACAAACAACTAATTTATCTGCATTAGGATGCTTTTGAATGGACAATATCTTTCCTACAACTATGCCCGAGATGCCATTGTCTGCAAATCTAATGGAGTCGACATGAGAACCCGTCAATGTAAGTGCATCAGAAATATCTTTAATATCCTCTTCTATTTTTATATATTTTTTCATCCAATTTACTGGTACAAGCATATTATCTCCTCACTAAAACTGTTCTAAAAATCTCTTGTCATTATCATACAATAGCCTTATATTGTCGATTCCGTATTTGACCATTGTTATCCTGTCAATTCCCATTCCAAAAGCAAATCCCGAGTATTCTTTTGAGTCGATTCCACAATTCTCCAAGACATTGGGATGAACCATTCCACATCCCAATAATTCCATACTCCAGCCCGTATGATTGCATTTTTCGCATCCATTTCCCTTGCAATCATAGCAAGACACATCGACTTCTGCACTAGGCTCGGTAAAAGGGAATTGATGAGGTCTAAATCTGGTCTCTATATCCTCTCCAAATAAGTATTTTACAAAAAGATTTAGAGTTTCAATGAGATTCGCCATGCTGACTCCCTTGTCGACAACAAGACCTTCAATTTGGTGAAACATCGGTGAATGAGTATCGTCAACATCGTCAAATCTGAAAGTCCTTCCCGCAGATACCATTCTAATTGGCGGCTTATGTTCTTTCATATACCTAATTTGAACCGGTGAAGTATGGGTTCTCAAAAGGTGATCTTCATCAATATAAAATGTATCTGAAGGTCCAATTGAAGGATGGTCTTCAGGGAAATTTAAAAGTGTAAAATTATTCTCTACAGTTTCAATTTCGGGTCCGTCGACAACCATGAAGCCCATCTCCCTGAAAAGATTCTCGAGCTCTTCAACAGTTTGATAGAGCGGATGTCTATGGCCTATCTTAGATTCTTTTAAATCAGCAGTAATATCAATTTTTTCTTTTACAATTCTCTCTTTATTAATAAGCTCTTTAAGCTCTTTCGCCCTGTCCTCCAAAGCGGATTCAATTTCATCTCTGACCTTATTAGCCAATTGACCAATAACAGGTCGCTCCTCTTTAGATAATTTTCCCATACCCCTTAAAATGGCAGTCAATTCGCCTTTTTTCCCAAGGATTTTGACTCTGACTTCTTCTAGAGCTTTAGGCTCTTGAGCTTCTTTAATTTTATTGATAACAGACTCTTTTAACTCCAATAGTTTATCTTTCATAATTCCTCCGTTTTTTATCTCAATGGATAAAGTGATTTCAATCTCTCTTGAATATTATATACCATTCGATGCCTTTATTGCAATGCACTTGCCATATATAAAAAAGCTGCCTAGCCGGCAGCATAATTTGAAATTATAAGCTAATAGACAATTCATACATATAGATAGATGCCGCTATAGCTGCATTAAGAGAGTCCAAATCCCCCCTCATAGGTATCGATGTGATGATATCGGCAATCGACAGTACCTCCTTAGAAATACCATGAGACTCACTGCCGATAATCAAAATAGACTTGGAATCTATATCTATATCTTTTATATCAATTCCTTTCAGTCCTGTCGCTATAAGAGCATAGTCTCCTGATGCAATACTTTTCAGCTCAGAATAAGAACTCAATTCTATAAAATCAGTTCGAAATAATGAACCCATGCTAGCCCTTATAACTTTCGGATTATAAATGTCGACACAATCATTTATGAGTATTATCTGTTTAAATCCAAAAGCTTCGGCAGATCGTATTATAGTGCCCATATTCCCCGGGTCCTTTATCCCGTCCAAACAAAGCACTCTACTAGAGCTAATTTGATCATCAGTTTTTTTTATCTCAGCTAATCCTAGAATACCTTCAGGATTAATCATATCCGTCAGTTCACGAAAAAGATTATCCGAAAATATATAATAATCTTCAAAACCCTCTGTAAATTCTTTAAAATTGCCCACAAATGATTCTGAGAGGATTAGCTTTTGAATTAGATTTTCTCTTATCGCCTCTTCCGTCAATTTTATTCCTTCTATTAAATAGGAATTATTTTTAATCCTGTATTTTTTTAACGAAAGAGATTTTAAGTATTTATATAATTTATTTTCTTTGCTCTTTATTATCTCATTCTTCATTTGATAAAGACTCAACCTTGATGATTTCTTCTTCTTGACCGATTACAATTACAGTATTTCCGTCTTCCAATACTATTTCAGGCCTTGGATTTATATTTATATGCCCGTCAGTCTCCTTGACGGCAACTATGCTCACGCCAAATCTCTCCCTAATTCTAAGGTCTAAAATCGACATGCCTACCCATTTTTTTGGAACTTCAAGTTCTATTATGCTATATTCATCAGACAATTCTATAAAATCTATAGTATTTCGACTAGTGAGATTATGTGCAAGTCTTATGCCCATATCCTTTTCAGGGATTACGATCTTGTCAGCACCTATTTTTTTGAGAACTCTACCATGAAGTGCATCTCTGACCTTTGCTACGACGAGAGGCACCCCTAAATCTTTTGCAGCTATGGTTGCAATAATTGAAGCTTGGAAACTCGTACTCATCCCGATCACCACAATGTCAAAATTCCCAATTCCCAAATCTCTTAAAGTTCCATCAACTGTGACATCTGCAACCACTGCATGCGATACCTTATCTACGATTCCATCAATCAACTCTTCATTATTATCAATAACCAGTACATCATGTCCTAATTGGCTTAACGTCAAAGCAACGCTACTGCCAAACTGTCCACAACCGATTACAGCTATTTGTCTCATCTCGTCCTCCTATCCAACTAAAATATCTCCTCTTGGCTCCCTATAAGTCCTCGCCGTCTGCCTCTTAGTAAATGCAAATGCGAGGGTCATTGGACCTAATCTTCCGAGATACATAGTAATCATTATGAGCATCTTTCCGACATTAGTCAAAGTAGGAGTAACAGATCTTGAAAGACCTACAGTTCCAAATGCAGAAGTAGCTTCAAAAAGTAAATTTATAAAGGAATTGCTCTCCGTAACAGTTAAAATCAAAGTGATGAGAAGAACCCAACACATAGATATTATGACTACTGCCAGAGCTTTTCTTACAGTATTAAATGGAATTCTCCTATTAAACATATTTACATCACTTTGACCTTTTATCTCACTTAAAGTAGTGTAAAATAAAAGCCCCATAGTAGTCGTCTTTACCCCTCCGGCCGTACCGGCAGGTGATCCGCCTATAAACATCAGCACTATAGATACGACAGCACTCGAATCCCTAATCATCGCTTGATTGAGAGCACAGAATCCGGCAGTCCTAGTAGTGACAGACTGAAAGAAAGAAGCGAGTATCTTATCGTATAAAGAAAATGACTTTATGGTATTCTCATTTCCATACTCCAGCAAGAAAAATATTACCATACCTGTTAAAACAAGAGTTGCAGAAACAGATAATGCCAATTTGGCATGTGCAGTAAAATGCTTAAACTTCTTCTTAGAAGTGATATCCATAATAACGCTGAATCCAATTCCTCCAATCATAATTAAAAAACTGATTGGTAATATGACCATAATCGACTTTGCAAATGGAGCCAGACTTTCTGAGCCTATTAAATCAAAACCTGCATTACAATATGCTGAAATCGAATGAAATATACTATACCAAATCCCCTTACCAATTCCGAATCTAGGAATAAATGTGAATCCAAGCAAAACGGCTCCGGCAATTTCGATTATAAAAGTAGCTTTTAAAACATATATAACCAATCTAACCATGCCCTGAAGAGATATGGCATTCATCTGCTCGTGAATTACAAGCCTTTCTTTTAAAGTAATCCTCTTTTTCATTATAAGGGCGATTAAAATGGCCCATGTCATAAAACCAAGGCCTCCAAATTGTATAAGCATTAGAATTATGAAATGACCAAAACTGCTCCAGTATTCCAATGTATTTACAGTCGCTAGTCCTGTCACGCAAACAGCTGATGTCGCTGTAAAGGATGCATCAAGAAGATTGGTATACTCTCCGGATGCACTCGATATCGGAAGGCTTAAAATAATACTTCCAACGAGAATCACGAGTAAAAATCCGAATGCCAATAATCTTGGAGGATTTTTTTCAATTTGTTCTTTTATTCTACCGATTAAACTCATCTCGACCTCTTCTTAAAAGTAAAAAAGCATAAAGTTTCACATGGAAACCTTATGCGTTTTTAGCTATTTCAACTAATTTTTTAAATCCTTCTGGATCATTAACTGCCATTTCAGAAAGCATTTTTCTGTTGATTTCTATATTAGCAAGTTTTAAACCATGCATAAATTTGCTGTAACTCATTCCATTTTGTCTAGCTGCTGCATTGATTCTAGAGATCCATAATTTTCTAAAATCTCTCTTTCTATGTTTTCTACCTATAAAAGCATAAGTTAAAGATTTTGTTACAGCTTGATTAGCAGTTCTATATAATTTAGATTTTGCTCCATAATAACCTTTAGCTTGACTTAATATTTTTTTACGTTTTTTATTAGCGGCTACCCCGCGTTTTACTCTTGCCATGTCTATTCTCCCTTCACAGATTCTATCTTGGAATCATCTTATCGATTCTTTTTTGATCTCCACTACTAACAAGAGCAGATTTCCTCAAGTTTCTAATTCTCTTAGGTGATTTCTTTCCTGTTATATGACTTTTAAATGCATGGTATCTCTTAAGTTTACCTGTTGCAGTTCTCTTAAATCTCTTAGCAGAACCTTTATGCGTCTTCATTTTTGACATGTTAATCAACTCCTATCCTTCCGTATTCGGGCTCATGAACATAACCATATTACGGCCTTCCATATTCGGTTTTTTATCGATTACTCCGGCGCCATCAGTTAGTTCAACGAATTTATTCAAAACATCTCTACCAATCTCGGTATGGTTCATTTCACGACCTCTGAATCTGACAGATACCTTAACTCTATCACCCGAATTAAAGAAATCCACAGCTCTTCTAGCTTTAACTTCCAAGTCATGTGTATCAATATTCGGTGACATCCTGATTTCTTTTACAGTAATCACACTCTGTCTTTTCTTTGCTTCCTTAGCTTTTTTTATGGCCTCGTACTTGTACTTGCCATAATCGATTATCTTACATACAGGTGGCTTAGCATTCGGCGCCACATTTACTAGGTCAAGTCTCTTATCCCTGGCCATATCGAGAGCCTTCTTAGTCGATATTATCCCTATCTGCTCCCCGTCTGCACCAATCAACCTTACCTCTTTAACTCTAATGTCTTCATTTACTTGAAGCTCTTTTATATCATACACCCCCACAATAAAAATAGCAGGTAAAAATACCCGCTAAAAATTGCGTTAAGAGTTGCAATCAATTATTACCCGGCGACAAAATCCCCAAGGTGAGAAGCGGATACTTCTACTTTCACATATCAGGCGAATTCCTGACATTACCTATTGAGTATACAATAATATCAAATTCTAGTCAAGGACTTTAACAATTAATTGCGATTAAATATTTTGCCTTTAAGATTCCAACTATTTTCGCTTTAATCTTTCTATCCATTTCCTTCATCACAGCAATAATCAATCCGACTGCATGACAAATTGGACAAATTCGGCTGCATCTTTATATTTAATCAATATCCTATCATATAATACTATAATAAGTCTATTAGCTTTAAAGATCATTTTATTTTTGCCAATTCTAATCTTTTGAATAAAAAAGGATATCATGTTTACACAAGATACCCCTTTTAATAGCTTAAATTCTTTTTTCTAAATCTTCCAAAGAAATATTCAACTCGCTTTCACCATCGAAGAAATGCAATTTAGTACCATCGAGGTACATCTCTATTTCATCATCCGTTTCAACGGGATTATCTGAATTTATCCTAGCAACTAATTTAGTTCCATTTACAATGATATGTAAATGTTTTTCTGAACCCAAGAGCTCCATGAGATCCACTTTTCCCTTTATCTTCATATCGGTTTGACGAATATGGTCATAAATATGCTCGGGTCGAATTCCCATTATGAGCTTTTTGTTTAATTCTCCCCTCTCTTCAATCAGTCTGCCCTTCTCTTTTGGAATTAATAATTCAGTACCTAATGTCATAACATAGTATTCATCATCTTTTTTAAATACTTCAGCATCCACGAAATTCATCTGAGGTGAACCGATAAAGCCGGCGACAAATTGATTTTCGGGATAGAAATACACATTATGAGGTGTGTCTACCTGCTGAACTATCCCATCTTTCATGATTACTATCCTATCTCCCATGGTCATCGCTTCGGTCTGATCATGTGTAACATAAATAAATGTAGTTTCCAATTGTTTGTGTAATTTTACGATTTCAGATCTTGTCTGAACACGTAATTTAGCATCCAAGTTGGAAAGAGGTTCATCCATTAGAAAGACCTTCGGGCTCCTTACAATTGCTCTACCCAAAGCAACACGCTGTCTTTGCCCACCAGAAAGAGCCTTAGGTTTTCTATCTAGATAATCTTCAAGGCCCAAAATATTAGCAGCCATAGCAACCTTTTCGTCTATTTCTTCCTTGGGCAGTTTTTTTAAACGAAGTGCATAGCTCATATTGTCACGAACCGTCATATGCGGATAAAGAGCATAGTTTTGAAATACCATAGCGATATCTCTTTCCTTTGGCTCTATATCATTTACCAGCACATCGTCAATATATAACTCTCCCTTAGATATCTCTTCTAATCCTGCTACCATTCGCAATGTCGTCGACTTTCCACAACCTGATGGTCCAACAAATACTATGAACTCCTTATCCTCTATCTCGAGGTTAAAGTCCTTAACGGCAACGACATTGCCGTCATAAATCTTATACATATGTCGAAAACTCAGTCCTGCCATTATCTTATCCTTTCAATCTATTTATTACAGATTCAGGAGCTTCGCCTTCAGAAAGTACATAGGCCATAAGCGCTGCGCCTTCTTGAGGCTCCATGATTGAATCTATCACTTCAATTCGATTATCTTCTTTTAATAGTTCATATATGCGATCAGTCAATAAGGTACCGGCTTTAAATACACCGCCAGAGTAAGTTATAGTTATCTTCTCAAAATCTTTAAATTTTAGCTGCCTTATAACCGATTTAACGGCTATCGCCACTTCATAAGCCGCCTCATCAAAGACTTTTAATGCATTTTCATCTCCCATTTCAGCAGCTTTAGTAATATAAGGAGCTAGGCTTGCTATTTTTGTTCTATCTTCACCCATCTCTATGGATACGATTGAAATAAAGTCAAAATCAGACTCCATTTTAAAATCTTTATGAATCAGATTGTAAATTGCCCCTCTTTCCAAACGTCCATCCGATTCTTTTGCAAATATTTCAATCGCTTTTCTACCCATCCAATATGCGGACCCCTCATCACCACAGAATGGTCCCCAGCCCGAAGATCTAGCTTCATCACCTTCGTAATTTCTTCCAAATGCTATGGCTCCAGTCCCCAAGACCATATTAACACCCGGACGACAGGCCTGACTCCCAGCCCATCCGGCTACACAATCATTTCCTATTTTAAAACGATCATGTCCAAGTACTATTCTAAAGCTATCGTGAATTGTCTCAATCATATCTTTGTATTCCCCATATCCTGGAACTCCTGCAAATACATATGTCAGGTCCTGACGAGTCTTACCCAATTTGTTTAAAACCTCATCAATTCCATCATTTAATATTTTACGAAAGTCCTCTTGAGAAACCTGTCGAATATGGATGGTAGTTTTTACTGAAACAGCGAGAGCTTCTCCTTTTAAATTGATTAGAGAAAAACCCGTCTTAGTTCCACCTCCATCAATCCCCAGAAATAATTTCTCTGACATAATTCCTCCTATCGATATCTTCTATTGTAAATCCAGAGGACTATTAAGATCATTCCCAAGGAAATAAATTGAATTCCAAGTCCACCCCAACCGTCCTGCTTTCTTCCAAAAAACTGTAAATATATGGCGACGGCCATAATTGCGGCAAGCGCCAAATTTTTCAGTCGCTTTTTCTTATATATATCCATATTATTCCTCCGAAATCCATCTGATTTCCGCCGGCTCCAATATCACCGTAAATTCTTCACCCTTACCATCGAATACCTTAGCTTCGACTTCTATATCGGAATTATTTACAATTGCATATTCTTTAATTTCAGGATAGGCCGCAACCTCTACATTGAGATCATCCGCAAAGTATTTGTGAAGCTCTTCTTCCTTATGTGCAACCCAATGAATGGCTCTCTTTAAAACTCTTGTATTCGCCGTACTATAAGGTAGACCCGTCATATAAAAAGCACGTCCCTCGCCATATTCATTGACCGCCATATGAATTTCATGGTCTGAATACTCTAAAATTTGCGTGTTTTCGGATATTGCATAGATATTTCCTATATTCTCACCAAAAGAGTACATGCCGTGATAATCTTCAATGATGAAATGCTTTGTCAATTCAGTATTATGATATTTATTTGTACTTTGTGAAAAACCAATTTCTCTATCTACTCCAAATACATCATGCAATTGGAAATAATGTCCATTATACTGATAAGCACTCGGTTCGCCAATGCCTATTAGACCGCCCCCTTCGTATACGAAGCGTCGCAGTTCCGATACGATTTCGGGATCCGCAAAGTATTTTCCGCCACTAAATGCTGTATAAGCATCCCCAGCATTGATAATAACATCTATATCTTTAGGTATCCCATTTTTTACATCATCAAAATTGATAAATGAGACGTCCATATCCATTCCCGAAAGAGCTTCCATCATTCCCATATAAGAATAGCTTAATTTATACCATTTACCATGTGCCACGATATATGGTTGCCATGAACGTAATTTACCCCAACAATTTAATATCGCAACCTTTGCTGAAGCATATGGTTTTGTGTTTTCTATCTTTTCTAAAATCGTCCTGAACTCATCAGCCACATCTGATATAAAATCCATAAAATTAGAGAATTTATAAGCAAGAGATAAGTATCCTCCATAGCCAATACGATTTACAGGTTTTCTTAAAATCGCTCGACGGGCAGTAATCCAATTTTGTCTGGATTCTATAGTCGGGTCATTCCCTTCATAAAAAGTATCCGGGAAAAAGTACGGAAGGAATCTTCCCTCTGTGAAATCTACTCCTTCTATATCCGATATGAGGCGAAGAGTTACTCCGTCTCCAACCGAACCTACGACTCCATCTAATCCAATATCTTTGAAATGTTTACCATATGGCTCAGTGCCTATCCAATTATCACCGAGAAACATAACCGCTTCTTTACCCGACTCATGAACCAGGTCAACCAATCTTTTTGCTTTCTGCGTGACAAAGATTTGTAAAAAGTCAATATAATCCAGATATTCTTTGGAGGGAACACGATAAGTTGAATTATAATATCCCTGATCTACAATATCTTCCGGACGCAAGCGGTATCCCTTCTCTTTTTCAAAAGCATCTAATATTTCAGGAGAGACTGATGCTGAATATCCAAACCAGTCAACATATTTTTCTTTTCCTTCTTCATTAAATACTAGTGTAAAATGATAGAAGAAAGTTGTAAAACGAACGATATCCGTCTTCGGATTATCCTTTAACCAGCGTTTCAATTCATCTTCCATAAACTCTGACGAATTCGGCTTAATTGCATTAAATGGAATCTGATGTTCTCTATCTCCCCAATCATTTGTGATATGATTGTACATAGAAGTTGGATCCCATAATGCATCTGCCAAAAATGTCACCGTGTATTGATGATATGCTTTTGCATTTCGAATAATGACGACATCTTTTTCTTGATTTAGTTCCCAATCCTTAGGGTCTACAATTTCATCAGTAGTACGATTTATGACCTCCCACCATTTTTTTGGATCATGTCTGTAGTCTGGCTGAATCTGCTCTTTGAAATATCCCTTCATAAATGGAATCTCGACATAATCTTTTAATGCCGTTGTGTATTCACTCAATAAATAAAATTGTTGTACCTCATCTAAATTTGCTTTTGCAAATTCATTATGCTCTCTAGCTACAAAATATGTCGTATATATTTTCGCATCAAGATCTTTTATATTATCAGGGAGTTTGGTACCATCGCTATCACGAATTGCATCCGCTCCCAGTCTAGCCATACATTCCTTTGTTTCTTCATAAAAATTATCTTCACTCGGTAGAGTTATTCTTCCCAATATTTTTGTCATAATTATCTCCCACAGTATACTTAGCCCTTGTCACCGCCTACCATCATACCTTCAGTTAATTGTTTTTGCACCATGATGTATAGGATTAAAGTTGGCAGCATGACTAGGACGAGTCCTGCATACAATACGCCATAATTTGCCTTCCCTCTTGCCGCCTGCTGGAGGTTGACAAGACCGACGGGAAGTGTTTTTCCGCTTCCTGAACAAATAGTAAGGGCTAGAATATATTCGTTCCAAAAAGCTAAGAAATTAAATAGTATTACTGTAATAATACTGGGTTTTGCCATCGGAACCATAATATCGATCATGGTTCTAAAATAACCTGCACCATCAATATATGCTGCTTCCTCATATGTCTTTGAAATGGAACGGAAATAATTCGCCAAAAGATATATGGTAAACGGAAATGCAGTAGATGCGTAGATTAAGGCAAGCATTATATTATTATTCAGAAATACTTTTGTCCCTAAAATTTTATTCCAGTCTAAAAGCATTAGGAAAATTGGAATTACGATATATGATATATTTACAAATAATCCTGCATGAAGATATCCATTCCAAAATTTTACCCCTTTAAACTCAAGACGTGAAAGCACATAGGCTGCTGGAATTCCAAAAACTAAGAGCAATACAAGCCCAAGCCCCGTCGATACAATAGAATTTAAAAAATACTCTCCCATTTTCGCCTCTGTCCATGCATTGGAAAAATTTTGCCAATGAAATCCTTTTGGAAGAGACCATGCATTTTGATAAAATTCCGAATTCTCCTTAATTGATGCCATAAAGACCCATGCGACGGGAATCAATATGCTAACCGCTAGTGCAAATAGACAGATATAGATAAATACTTTATATGTTTTAGATGCATTTTTCATAGCTGTCACCTTTAATATTGTATAATATCGCGCTTAGTAATATGGTTTACAATTGCAGATAGGCCAAAAGAAAAAATAAATACGACAACGCCTATGGCAAGTCCATAGCCGAAGACCGAATTTGTATAAGCCTGATCATACATATAGTTCAATACCGTTGCAGAAGCACCGTTTGGCTTCGAGTCAGTAAGAACTTTAACCACCTGAAATGCGATATTTATATTCGAGATTACATAAAAAGTCAATGTCGTACGCACAGTGTCCCAAGAAAGCGGAAGAGTGATATCGAAGAATTGTCGGATTCTTCCGGCTCCGTCAAGATTTGCCGCTTCATATAAATGCTCCGGAATTTGCGCCATAGTTGACATATACATAACCATATAATAACCAATAGCCTGCCAAATCATTGCAAATGCAATAGAATAGACGACTATATTCTCATCTCCTAAAAAGGAAATATTCTGCCATGTCTCGGGTTTGAATAATCTAAAGAAGCCATTTAATAAACCGTCATCAGCTCCGTATACCGCAGAAAAAATAGATGCGATAACCGCAATCGATAATATATTAGGTATATAAAATACAATTCTAAAGAAATTCTGTCCCTTAAAGGTTTCCTTCGTCAAGACTGCAGCAAAAAATATCGCTAAAGACATAGTGACCAATGTTACAAAGACGATTAGGAATACCGAGTTTTGAAATGCTTTTATAAAATTCTCATCTTTCATCAAAATTTTGAAATTGTTCAGTCCCACAAATACCTTGTCATTAGACAATCCGCCCCATTTAAAAAGAGAATTGGCAAAGATATTCAAGGTCGGCCAAACCATAAAGATGGAATATAGAAGCAGGGCAGGAAATGTACAGAAAAAGATAAATTTTTTCTTGTTTCTACTATTTTTCATACTTCCCCCTTTAATATTCAAGATATAGTAAAATCAGATTCCATCATATTATTACTATTTAAAATTCTATTAGGCTTGAATACTTGAATATGAGCTTCAACTGTTCAAACCATAATTTAAATTTCTTTCTAATTATAGTCCACAATTCATCGATATAATTAATACTAAAAATCGATTAAAACTATAAATCCGATTAAATTCATTTATCTAAGATTTATAAATAGATATTAGATAAAAGGATGATTAATAATTTTAGCAATAATAAACCAAATTATCCTCATGCTTTCATATAATATGAATTTATTGATAGAGCTTAAAATTGCTCGATAAAAGATATTAGAAATATCCGTATTTATTGATTGAATTCTTTGTAAATCTCAATGAGACGATAAATTATAATCGATTTCTAATTAGCTTAGATTTTAAAAAAGAGGCGGTGGAAAAATCCGCCGCCTATTTGGTTTCTTAGTTTAGTTAGACATTGCATCATGAATTACTTGAATAGCATTCACGACTTCTTCCTGCCACTCTTCTACTGTTTTAGAACCATTCATAACGGAGTCTATATTTTCAAATAGAATTTTAGAAAGTTCTACACCCTCTACTGAAGGAGCTGCTGCAAATCCACCGAGAGATGCATTTACACCGTCATTATATACTCCATAAACTTCCTGCATTAGAGGATCTTCTATAAGAGCATCTGCGCCAATTATAGGCTGAAGACCACCCTCATTCTCATGGAATAATTTGGCTGCTTCATCAGAGTATAGATAAGCTATAAATTCCTTTGCTAGTTCAGGTTCTTCTGCATCAGCCATAACAAATGCCTGCTCAAAGAATGTATAAGCATAGCGACCATGATTTGAATTTATAGCTGGAAGTGCCATATATCCCCATTCAAAATCATCCGGAGTAGAATCTTTCATCTCACCCACTATCCAGTTTCCATTAGGCATGAAGAGAGCTTTTCCATCAATTACTGCCTGCTGATTCTTTGTAAATCCTTCGCCATTTGCTTGAGACACCGTATTGCCTTCTAGATAAGCACTGATTTGACCAATGGTGTCAAATACCGGGGTAGCTTCATTCTTCCAAGCATCTGCATCATAATTCATCAGTTTATTAAATAGCTCCGGTCCACCAACTTCATTGATTAGAGAATAAGTGAAACCGTCGAAATATCCTGCTGTCGGATATGTGAATAAAGCTATATTATCAGCTTTTGCTGTCTCTCCAAGAGCGAAGAATTCATCGAATGTCTCTGGAAGCTCATATTTTCCTCCACCATCTGTAAATAGCGCCTTATTGTACCAAATTCCAGTTGGTGAATAGAATAATGGAGCAAGATAAGTTTTGCCATCGCCATAAGGATTCGTCATAAATGTGTCTATAAAACCAGGAAGTAATTTTTCCTCTACGGTTTTATCTTCACCCGGTATTTTCATAGAAAGAACATCTGTTATGTCTAGTATCTTCTTTTCTTTAATTAAAGTCTCAGTTAGCCCGCCTTCTCCACCGATATTATTATAGAGAATATCAGGGCTCTCTCCTGCTAGTATTTGAGGACGAACAACCTCGGCGATATTCTTTTCAAATGTCGCTTCAACCTTTGCGCCCGTCAACTCTTCAAATTTTGCAATAACCGCTTCCCATCCAGCTGTACCATAACCACCGTCAAGGCCAGCAATTTTCAAGGTCTTACCAGCGGATGTGTTTTCTTCTTCTGCCGGTTCTTTTGAATCTTCTTTCTGCTGATTATCACTAGTTTCATTCTGTTTTTCTTCTACTTCATTACCAGCGTCCTGTCCACCACATGCAGTCAATGATACTACCATGATTAATGCAAGTAATAGTGCCAAGACTCTTTTGAAATTTTTCATCTCTTAGTCCCTCCAATACATTATTGTTATGACTACAGTATACCTCGGCAAACGGTTTCTGTATAGCACTATCTTGAGTTAATTTTTAGATATATTGCTATTTCGTCTTTTTCATGCTACACTATACTTAAATATGAAATTACTGACATTGAAGTCAATTCATCGACCAAAGCATAAATAAATGGGGGCAAAATATTTTCATGAAAACAGTATCAATATTAGAAAAAGAATTCGGTATTCAGACTAGAATCCTATATGTAAAGAAAGCTCATGGAAATGAAGATTGGCACTCAACTCTTCACAATCATCCATTTACTGAAATCTTCTATGTTTTTGAAGGTGGCGGACAAATGATATTTGAGGACCAAAAGAAATCAGTTGAAAAGCATGATTTAATCATCGTAAACTCCAATGTTAGACATACAGAAATCGCCATTCAGGGCAATTCCTATGAATATTATGTCATTGGCGTGGACGGTTTAGCATTTTGCAAAGACGCTAAGGAATCCAATCACGACATATATCCGGATTTTTTAAACACAAATGTCTTTCAGGCAAATTATGCCAAACAGCCACTTGTATTGCAGATTATCGAATCATTATATAGGGAGGCAAAAGAAAAACCGATTTACAGCGAAGACTACTGCGAAAAATTATTTGAACTGCTATTATTAAATCTTTTGAGACTCGACGAAACGCCATTGGCAATCGAGCCTGATCGCAAAAGCAATAAACAATTAGAATATGTGAAAAATTATATTGACACTCACTATTCGAGGGATCTCAAATTAAATGAACTAGCAAAAATCGCCTATTTAAATAAATACTACTTGGTTCATCGTTTTAAAGAGCTATATGGCATGACTCCAATCGATTATCTTTTGGAAAAGAGATATAGCGTTTCATTGGAGCTTATTGAAACCACAGATTACTCAATAAAAGAAATCTCTTCAATCGTCGGTTTCAATTCTCAATCCTATTTTAATCAAGTCTTTAAAAAACGCTCAGGTGGTCTGACCCCAACTCAAATAAAAAAGCTTCAATCATCATGATAAATTTAAGATAACTCAGACATAAATTCTGCGGTAAATAATAGCATTAGATTATAAAAAAGGAGAACTCGAGGTCTATAAATAATAATCAATTTGATTGAAAAGATTGTAATTGATGAAGAAAGCTTATAGACCTTTGTTATGCACACTATTTCTTGATATGAATTATATTAAAAGACTTATGTTCTCTATTTTATATATTATTACAGGCTGAACTTTTGCTAAAGCGGAAATGATTAAGACATAATCTCAAACTGATTTATTTTATTGATTTTCGATTTAGGAATCTTTAAGAGATCCTTTAAATAAATTCTTTATCTCATGTAAATCCATTTTCTTAAAATATAATTCTTTAAAATCATCTCGGAATTATCATATATATAATATGAACAATATATATTTTATCAAATTTAGTTATTGATAGTTTTATAATATTCTATAAATTCATATTAAATAATTTCGCTCTTTGCCTTTAATGATATCATCAATACATCCTATCAAATACTCCAGCTCGAATGACGACAAATAGCTATAATTAATTAGTGGTCTGTCATCGTAATAAATATAGATAGAATTAAGATTTTGCATCTTATACCAATTTATTTTTCATCTAAAATTTATAATCTATGATTTATATCTAATTCTTTCCTTTACTCTTTAATATATATTTATATCTTCACTCATAGTTTAAATACTATTTATAATCTTACAAAATCTTTTAGAAATAAAATGATTTCTATTATATATAATTTCATTTAAAGAAATATAAACTATCACAATAGCTCATATTTGTGGCTTTTTCTATCTTATGATAAAATAAGAAAAACGCGATATTTAAATATATGATAGGACAGTTGAAATTATCTACAACCAAATAACTAATATAGACCGCAATTAAATAAATACTGCCAATTGAAGCTTTATTATAAATTCTGTTTACAAGAAAGTGCAGGTGAAAGATAGTTTACTATCTCTACTATGTTAGAATACAAATACCGATTAAAAAAAATCAAAAATACTCATCCCCTATTAGTTTCATGTGGACATTGCAAAACTCCCGTTGCCATTTATCAAAAGGGTGGCAAGGGAAATCTTATCAAAATGCAATTTCCGAGAATAGCAGAATGCACCATGGATATAGTGAAGAATAAAGGTCATTTAAAATGTCCCTCTTGCAATCTTACTATCGCAAAAAGAGGAGATTTCCATGGAACAGAATGTTTTTGGGTATTGAGGGGGAAAATAAATACAAAGAGGCTATCACATTATAATTATTAGGAGGTTAAAATGAAAAACAAATGGATTAAAGGAGCTATAATCCTCGGCTTTTCTTTTTTTGTCGCTATTTTCTTTGCAAAACCCATTGGGGTAAGCACTCAATTTAGTGTATTAAGTGGAAAAGTACATCAAGTCATAAATGACTCTATTTCCGAGGAGAATTTAATTGTAAAAGATGACTCCAGAGAAAGTGGCTATCGTTCAACTAATGCTTATTATGATAAAAGTGAAGGTAAAATTGCCAAATCGATTATGAATTTAAATAATTACGGAATGCTATTTTTCATAAGTATTTTTATAGGGGCTTCTCTTGCAAAGATTATCCTCAAAAGAAAAGACTATTCTACACAAAATTATAAATCTAAACTAGATGGAAAAAGAGTTATCAGATCTTTTATCGGCGGTTTTCTACTTCTTTATGGAGCCAGATTGGCCGGTGGATGCACCAGTGGACATATGATGAGCGGTATGATGCAATCTTCTATTTCTGGATTCATATTTGCAATATTCGCCTTTTTAGTTGCAATCCCAGTAGCTATAGGAGGTGAGAAAAAATGATAAAACCGATATTACTCGGCCTATTTTTTGGCTTTAGCCTTTATTATATCGGAGCAAATAATTCCATAAATATTTTAGATATGCTCCGATTGCGAGATATGACATTGGGTAAAATTATCTTTTTTGCGATAGGTTTTGCTGCTTTTCTCGCAGGAATAACAGCAAAGCTTGGATTTTTAAATCTCAATCACTTCAGCGTAAAGCCCATGCACTTGGGTGTAATTTTAGGAGCTTTGGTCTTTGGACTGGGCTTTGGAACAATCGGGCTTTGCCCCGGAACCTGCCCCGCTTCCATAGCATCAGGGAATCTTAAAGAATCATTATTTACTTTTATAGGTGGACTATTCGGTGCATTTTTCTTTTCCATTTCCTATAAAAGCCTAGTTAATTTTGGCGTATTTGAGCGATTAAATATTGGCAAAATTACATTTTTCCAAATTAGCGACCGTTTTGATTCATTATTTAATATTGGTCATTTAGGTCTTGTATTCATGGGAATATTATTTATGATTCTAGCATATCTAATGCCGACAAATATACGAAAATAATTAAAAGAGATAAAGAAAGCCCGACTAGTCAGGCTTTCTTTATTTCTTAATTGAATATAATATCAGCTATATTTTTTTATTGAATTTATCTATATAGAGAATATGATTAGCGGTACTATTTAAAAACTCGTTATCATGAGATATAATAAATATTATTTTTTCGCTATTTATCGAGTTCTTAATCCCATCTGATATTTTAATCATACTCATATAATCCATTCCACTAGTACATTCATCATAGCAGATGAGTTCTGATCCAGAAAGTATGGCGGTCGCTATTGCAACTCGCTGCTTTTGACCTCCGGAAAGGCTCATCGGGTGTGCATTTTTGAATTCTAATAAATCTAGGGATTCAAGCACCTGATCGACATCATCTTGCGTAAATATATCTGCTTTGCCAATTGATACTTCTTTCTCTACACTATCTGTAAACAATTGATGATTGACATCTTGCATAACTAAAAATGATTTATTACGCCTTTTCTTAGATGATATCATTCTATCGTCAATTCTTATACTGCTCTTTGATTTTTCCAATCCCATTATCGATCTTATAAAGGTACTTTTGCCAATTCCATTATAGCCGTAAATACCGATTATATCTCCATAATTAAATTTTAAATCTTTGATTTCTAAAGCTCTTTTTTGATTTAAAAATTCATGATATAGATAATCTATCTTAAAATACCTTTTTGATTTGTCCCTTGAGCTTTTAATATTGTCTAATTTTTCATATTTTATAGACCTTAAACCCAATTTTTTTTCTAAAATCATCTTCTAAGTTAAAAAACTCCTCTTTAGAATATTCATATTTAATTTTACCATCATCTATATAAAAAACCTTGTCTATTATATCTTTAATAAAATAAAATCTATGCTCCGATATTACAATTGTTTTACCTCTTTCTTTAATCTTTCTAAGTATCTCTCCTATCTTCATAGTATTTGATTCATCTAAATTAGAAGAAGGTTCGTCTAATACGATAATATCGGTTCCACTCGCATAAGCCGCAGCTATTGCTATAATCTGTTTTTCACCACCCGATAATTTAAAAATATCTCTATCTAAAAGATCCTCTATCGAGAAAAGCTTGGCCGTCTCTATTAGTTTTTCATGCATATACTCCCTTTGGAAACCTCTATTTTCTAGGTAAAATAATAATTCACTAGTAGTATTAATATTAAAAAATTGAGTTTTTGGATTTTGAAAAACACTGGAAACAAATCTTGATACCTCATAGATTTGAGAAGAACCTGTATCAATTCCCTCTATTTTGA
Organism: Tissierellia bacterium; assembly: GCA_030537815.1. Classification (GTDB taxonomy): domain Bacteria; phylum Bacillota; class Clostridia; order Tissierellales; family Peptoniphilaceae; genus Microaceticoccus. The sequence goes on from JAUNVF010000021.1 coordinate 31,504, forward strand.
TTTCACCTTCAAGCTTTCCATTTTGATAGTAATTTGGTATCAGCGAGTTGATTAATTTTGTTATCGTGCTTTTTCCGCTCCCGCTTCTACCGCATATCAATATACATTCCCCTTTATCTACTCTTAAATTCAAATTTAAAAGATTGTATTTATCAGATTTACCATCGTATTTGTAATTTACATTTTTTATATTAATCATAAATCCTCCCCAAAATATGAAGACCGATAATCATGACCAAGAAAATAATATCTGCAAGGCTCATCTTCACATCCTTATACCTAATCTTAGGACATGGATCGGCGATACATTTTGTTTCAGCAGCTTTCGATATACTGTCTGAGATATTGACTGCCGATATTAGAATAGGTATGCTGATATATTCAAAATATTTGAAAGGATTTTTAAATGAAATACCTCTCATCTTCATAGCCATTTTGACATTTCTAGTATCTTCTTTAAATGCCGGAAAATATCTAAATATTACTGCGATAGGAATTACTAGTTTATCTGGGAATCTCAGTTTTTCCAATGAAATAATCATAGAGCTTACATCACTTGTAGAAATTAAAAATTTAGCTGCCAATAATGGCAAGAAAAATAATTTTATCATGGCAATTGTCATCATCAATAAATTCATAAAAATATTCTCACTGTATAAATTAAATAGAGCTAAGAGTACTAAATAAAATAATAATGCCTTAATTGCAGTCATAAATTTACCATTCAAAATAAAAAGAACAGCAAGAGCGACAACTATCAAAATATTATAGATCTCGCTCCTGCTACTACTTATAGTAAATGAAAGAAATAGGATTGCCAATAATTTGCTTATCGGACAAAGACTGTATTTTGTTTTTAGCCTATTCTTCATTAAATAATACCGGCTTTTACAAAATGCTTTTTTAGTATTTTCTTGCCGATAAATGCTCCGGCGATAGCGGCTACAAAAGTTAGTAAATACATTATAAGCATATTTGGATATGTTATTAATCTCTCAACAAGCAAAATATATTCCTCAGATGCAGCTTGCGAAAGTATTTCAAAATATTTATCTCTAACAAATAGCATTTGCATCGGGCCTCCGAGTCCTGATAAAGACATAAATGCATAGGCTATTGCATTATGCTTAAAAGACTTGAATTCACCTTTTCTAAATATAAATTCCGCAATTAAATTGAATAGGATAGCATGAATCAATAAAAAATAAGTATGGCCAAAAATCACAAAGAGTATTGCAGGAATAGTAGCTAAAATAAATAATGCCCATTTCTTAGGTACTTTTGCCATAAATAACATGATTACGATTCCGGCTACCAAAGCAATAAATGCAGGATAAAACAAAAACAGAATGGGTATCGTACCCAGCATACCAACTACAAAAATGATAAAAATATATATAACGGAAAAAATCCCTATCGTGATTAAATCCTTAATTTCCAAATTATTAGACATATGCCCTCCTTATGATTATTTATAATATTTTCTATTAAATACATCACCGTCATAGCCTTTGATTTTTATTTCTTGAAATCCATTGCCCTCGACCAATTCAAGTCTTTCATCATCGTATAGAGCTTTTATATCATCTATATACTTTTTATCAACGCCCCAAACTAATTTCTCGATTCTTCTGGCCCCATTTTTGTGATTGATTTCTTTGGGCATGCCCAATTCTTTAAAATTTCCTATTGCACAGTAAAATGGGATATTTACATCATATGGGAATGTGATTTTCCATTTGAGCTTTACTCCCGACTCGTCGTTCTTTTTCATTTTGATAGATGTGTATTTATAACCCATCTCTTTTAGTAATCTATTTTCGGGATCCAAATCATAATGATCCTTCTCCAAAGAATATTCCATTATCCCAAAATCTGAATCCCTAAAAAATTCGAATTTTTTACCAATTCCCCTCAGTCCAATAAGTTTTGTAAGTCCGATTGTGAAATTGCTCTTGTCAAATTTAAAAAGCTCTATAAAAGTTTCGTCCTCAAACCATATTTTGGGATTAAAACCGACTCTGCAAATAGAAAATCCCATTTCTTCAAAATCTTTAATCGCCTCTTCCACATCATTGACTTTGTATAGTATATGACTCAATTTCATTTTATACTCCTTTCTAATAATTCAATTAATTGAGCTGAGCCTTATTCATTTCTGCAAATATTCCACCCATATCGATCAGATCTTTAGGACTTCCCATCTCTACGATTTTCCCATCTTTTAATACTATGATTTTATTTGCATTTCTAACGGTTCTCATCCTATGAGCTATTACTATTACTGTTTTATTTTTAATCAATTCCGATAAAGCTCTCTGAATCTTAGTTTCATTTTCAGCATCAATAGAAGCCGTTGCCTCATCTAAAATTACAATGGGAGCGTCTTTTAACATAGCCCTAGCTATCGAGATTCTCTGTCGCTCACCTCCTGACAATTTCTCGCCATTTTCTCCAATTAGAGTATTGTAACCATCAGCCAACTTTTCCGCTATATCATCACATTGAGCCAATTTTGCAACCCTCAAAACTTCCTCATCTCTTGCATCTTTTCTTCCGACTCTGATATTCTCCAAAATGGAATTATTAAATAAAGTTACATCTTGAAAAACTATTGAATAGTATTTTAAAAGAGTTTCAGGATCTATCTTGGATATATCTTCTCCACCCATTGTTATCTTCCCTCTTTGAATATCCCAGAAACGTGCAGCAAGCTTTGCTGTAGTGCTTTTTCCTCCTCCTGAAGGTCCCACTAGAGCAGTCACTTCATTTTGATTAGCTTTAAATGAAATTCCATTTAAGACCTTAATCCCTTCTCCATATGAAAATTCCACATCCTTGAATTCAATATCATATGAATTTGGATTAAACTCCGTTCTACCCGTCTGAATTTCCATATTATTCATTTCTTTAACTCTGTCGATTCTAATATCCGCATAAGTTATAAAAGCCATATTGGCAATCGAATTCATAAGGGGAATATATATGCCCGAAGTCATTATCATAAAAGCGATATATGTCAGAAAATCAATCTCATTATTAGAAAACAGTACCGCTCCGATTATAACGACGCTAACCAAACCCAATTTTAAAAGAGAATATGCGAAATTTATAGATGCACCCCCAATAGTCTCTTCTTTAGTTAAAATCTTCTCATAACTGTCCAATAAATCATTTAATTGATTTGAATATTTCTTTTCATAATTATAGGCTTTTATTTCAGCAATACTGTCGAGGCCTTCTTGAAAATACGAAGTGACCTTGAGTTTAGCTCTATGAGTCTTAGCAAATTCTGATTTTATTTTATTACGTGACAATGAAAATAAAATAAAGGTTATCGGAATAATCCATAATAGAGATAGAGCCATCCTCCAATTGTATATGATTATTAAAACCGACAATATCGTACTGCTGATAAAAGAAGAGTATAGACTTGAAACAGCATGCGAGTATATACTTTCTAATTCTGTAGCATCATTCATTATCGTGGATGTTAAATCGGCCAAATCTCTTCTCCCAAAATAAGCTAATGGAAGTTTTCTCAACTTTTCGGCTAGATTTATTCTTGTTTTTGCAGTTTCAGAATAAACTTGAGTATATGCGAGATTATATTTTCTCCTCTCAACCATAAACATTATTACTAAAATCAATATCACTGAAATTATTATAATGCTTAATTTTGGAAGATTAGATTCATTTCCATAGAGGATTAATACTAATTTCTGCAATATATAAAAAGATAAGATAACCGGCAAAATATATGAAAAATCGACGAGTATATTCCATTTTATCGCCTTGATAATATCTCCAGCTCCTTCTTCACTCAAGGCATATCTTTCTATTAAATAGTCTTTCAAGCTTATTCACCTCCATTAGCATTTTCGGCTTTTAGTTGCCATGAAATAGAACTCTCATACTCTCTAAACATATCGGCATAAGCTCCGTCATGATTTATTAATTCCTCATGACTTCCTTCTTCGATTATTTTCCCATCAGAAATTACTATTATCCGATCCACATCTTTCACGCTGCTAAGTCTGTGAACTATCATTAGCGTCGTCTTATCTTTGCTCAATTCTCTTAAAGCATCATGTAATTTGCTTTCATTTTCAGGATCCGCATATGCTGTCGCCTCATCGAGAATTACAATAGGAGCATCCTTAACAATCGCTCTTGCCAGAGAGATCCTTTGCTGTTCACCACCGGATAGATATCTGCCCTCGGTGCCAATAACCGTATCCAATCCCTTATCTAAATCATCTATTATTTCCCTTGACATCGATAAGTCTATAGCTCTTTCTATATCCCTATCTTTAATATTTTTATTTCCCATTGATATATTTTCTCTAAGGCTCTTGCTGAATAATTTGGTATTTTGAAAGACAAATGATATATTTTTCATTAAATTTTCTTTTGATATATCTTTAATATTTTGACCTCCAATCATTATCTCACCTGATTCGATATCCCAGAATCGAGTCGCCAACCTAGCAATCGTCGTCTTACCTGAGCCGGAAGCGCCGACCAGAGCAACCCTCTCACCCTGTGAAATCTTGAAACTTATTCCATCGATGGCATTCGATTCCGCACCAGGATACGCAAATGAAACATTTTTAAACTCGACACTATAATCTTCCAGATCTTTTGAATTTTCGGGAAAAATCATATCATCGAAATCAAGAGTACTTTCGATTCGATCCAATGCCAGCTCTGCAACCTGACTGGATTTATTAAACATCGCTGATCTCATTATTATCATAATAAAATTAGGCAGAATGATTAAATAGAAAATATAATTGCTCAATATTACTTTAATATCGCCATTACCTAATGATTGTAATATTATAAGAGGTACTAAAAATACAGTGGCTGCATTTAAAATTATGATACATAGACTGTATTTGTTTTTCCACATCAAAGTATATTTAATTGCAAATTCCTGATATTTAATGATGCTATTATAGAATTTCTTAAAAGAAAAAACACTTCCGCCAAATGTTTTCACTACGGGTATTCCCCTTACATATTCAATTGCTTCATTACTCATCTCATCCATAGCTTGAGTATATGCCGTCATATATTCACCGGACAAATCCCCCATCATACTCATCATCAAAATCATAGATAAAATAAGAGGAATCATTGAAACTAGACCCATTCTCCAATCTATTACAAACATAGATATAAATATAAAAAGCAAAGAGAAAGTTGTTCCTGATAGATCTACTAATTGATGTGCTAAAAATTGATGAGTAGTAGAAGCCCCTTCATTTATAGCTTTTCTAAGCTTCCCACTCTCAACAGAATCAAAAAAACCAAGTGGTTTATTTAGTAGATTCTCCATCGCCTTTTTTTGCATACCGACTTCAACTCTAAAAGCGGCCAAATGAGCTGCCATAACAGCTATAAAGTAAACCAAGATACTTAAAACAGCACAAATACCTATCCATATAATATAATCTTTGACATAATAAAATTTAAAGCTATTTGGATCTTTTAAAATATCTCTGACTAGTAACCAGATTAAAACAAATGGTATAGCACTCAATATAGAAGAAATAGCCCCTAATAAAAGCGATAGTGGTATTAAATACTTCCTCTTTCCCATATACGGAAATAGACGTTTAAGGACATTATCTTTTTTCATAATTCCTCCTTTAATATCATTCTTATCTATAATCAATTAAAACTTATTTAGTTTCTTTAAATATATTTTATTGATAATGCTTTTTATAATCAATTGCTATTCGTTCAATCCGTATCCTTATTCGTTTATTCCATAAATAAAAAAATCTCTATCTAAAGAGATTTTTAAATAAATTAGTTAAATTGTTTTTCATCGTTTCCGATGATTAGATGGATTGCATCCATATCTACTTTTGTAAGCTTTAAAGAAATTATCATATGAAGTAAATCCTAATGATTCAGCGATTGTAGTGATTTTTATATCAGTATTTAATATTATTTCATTTGCTTTATCCAGCCTCTTATAAAGATGGTATTTATATGGTGACATATTATAGTAATTTTTAAAAATTATCTGCATTCGACTTAAACTGATATTAAATATTTCAGCAAGTTTTGGCATAGAATAATATTGATCTAGATTTTTATCTAAAAAACTTTTAATTTCAATGACAATGTCAGCTTGCTCTTGAGTATATGAACTAGTTTTAATATGTTCTTTGTTTTGCATCATCTTTATAAAGCAATTAAATAAATTATTGCCCTCAACAAAAATATCATATCTAATATCATCTATAATAGATTGATGCAATCTTTGAATTATGTCTTCAATTTCATAAGTTCTATTTAGCAATATTCCAGATTTTAATTTTGGATTTTCCAATATATTTAAAATTTTTTCTCTGATCCAATAATTCTTTTCAAATGCATTTATTATATCATTATGGTAGCTAAAAATTCCGACCAATTCAACTGGATCTAAAGTATTATAATGAAATTTCTTGTTCAGAATATAATTGCCCGATAGACAGAAAACATCACCTTCATTGAATAAAATACTCATATTACCATCCGTTTTCATCAAAAGCTTACCATTAAGCAATTTTCCAATCCAAATTGAATTTTGTTTAAATAAAACTATATCATTCTTTTCCAATTTAAAATCTAATTTATATTTTGCATAATTTGGATAAATTCCTGATGGCGAATCATAAACAATGCTCACTCCTTCGCCGTATTTAGGATTCATAGAAAAAGTGACTCTATTCCCATCATAATGAGCATGTCTCGGATCTCCCCACAAATCAAAAGTAAAATCCTGTCTATTTTCAGAATCCATGAAATGCACCCCTTATCAAAATCTAATTATAAGCTTATCTCTATTATACCAGTCTTTATGAAATTTTTTAACGCAGTATTAGATATGATTTATAAAAATATAATATCTTAAATGAAAATTACTTTTTTATCACAAGCCCATAGCAAAAATTATTCAAAATTCTTAGAATTAGATTCAAAACTATCATTAGATAAATAAAGATACTCTTCAGAATTAGCTCAATGAATTGAAAATATTCATAATTTAGAACCTATCATGGAAAAGCATTTAAAAACAACTAATAATAATCACAGATCTTATTTCTTCTCTATTTGAAATAAAGTTAAAATTTATTATAATAATAAGACATCATTACTATATTGTTTAGAAAAATTTAGAATACTATAAATAATGAAAAATTGATGTAACGACAAATAATTTTAGTTCCAAACATAATACTTCAGCTAGAAGAACTTTCTTAAAATATTATTGGTGACGCTAATCAGACCAAATTACTAAAGCTAATAGATTTTTATTAATCTTTGAAGTATGCTTATATATAAAGAAATATTTAGAGAAAAGTATTAAAGTAAAAGAAGATCCTCTTTTAACTACAATTGATAATATTTTATTATAACTTTTTTATTAATAAAATCTGCATATCAGCTTTTGCCATTATCAGTACTCAAAAATTGACAATATAGTTTTATCATTCCTTAATATTCTAAACTAAAAGCTCTATTCTTAGATACCTTTACGATTTAAAAATAAAATAAGAGCTAACCAAATGGTAGCCCTTATTATAATGAAATTCATCTAAATCTTTTAAATTAAAACTTGCTCTATCATACAAGCTCAAATGACTAAATTAGATAGTATCTAATCCTAATATTTAAATTCCTCAGTTAAATTAGATTTTAATACCATCATTCGGTATATATCAGACTTTTCAATCAATTCTTTATTATTTCCTACCGCATCTACTTTTCCATTATTTAGTACTACAATCTGATCGGCATTTTCAATAGATTTTAATCTATGAGATATGATTATAACGGTTTTATCTTTAATCAATCTATTTAAGCTCTCTTGTATCTTTCTTTCGTTCTCGACATCAATTGATGCAGCAATCTCATCCAATATTATTATATCAGCATTCTTCAAGAAAGCTCTTGCAATGGAAATCCTCTGTCTCTCTCCGCCGGAGAGCCTCATTCCATTTTCTCCTATCATAGTATCATATCCATCGGGAAGTTTTTTTATAATATCATCACAACCAGCAAGTTGCGCTGCTTTTTTAACTTCCTCATCTGTAGCATTGATATCTCCAATTCTTATATTTTCTAAAATAGTCGTGTTGAAGAGATCTACATTTTGAAAAACTATCGAAATATTGTCAAACAATGATTCAGTATCAATATCTTTAATATCTATGCCGCCAATAGTCAAGAGACCTTTATCATAATCATATAATCTGCTTATCAATCTCAAAATCGTCGTCTTGCCACAGCCGCTTGGACCTACCAATGCTGTGACTTCATTTTGTTTAGCCTTAAAAGATACACCATCTATTACTTTGCTTTCCTCATTGTATCCGAATTCAACATTTTTTAGCTCGATATCAAAATTATCTAATTTAATTTCTTTCCCTTTTTGAACTTTTGTATTTCTAATTTCTCCTATTCTCTTAATTCTTGCATCTAAATAAAAAATCTCTCCAAGATATTCATATAGACTTGCTATTCCACCTGACATCTTAGCGGCGGCAATCGTAAAGCCTATCAAATACAAAAGTGTCGTTTCTCCTGTTATAAACAATTTAATACCGAAAAATATTGTAATTCCCAATGATACCTGAGCTATATAAGCAGCCAAGCTCAGTGGTATAACTTGCTCAATTTCTGATCTCCACTGTAAACTTTCAGACTCGATTAAATTTTCCTTTATTTCCTTTTTTATCTTATCCTTTAGTCCATAGCTTCTAATTTCCTGAGTCAATTCAATTGCCGATTGAAAATCTTCTGATAATTCTCTCAATTTATCATAATGTATTAGTCTTATTCTAATTTGTCGCTTTTTAGTTAAAAATAATATAATTATTGACAAAATAATTGGACTTATTACGCATAATCCCAATTTAAAGTCGGAAATTAACATCATTATAGTTACTAATAAAAAATACATCGAAAAGCCGATACAGCTTCCAACTGCATGAGCTAAAGCATGTTCTATTGCAGATACATCTGCCATAATTGTCTGTGCTAAATCTGAAATATCATGCTTTGAAAAATATGACAGAGGCAATTCTTTTAAATTATTAGCTATATCAATTCTCAAATTTGCAGCCTCTTTATAAGTTTCATTATACTTAATTTTATAATCTATATTAGTTAAAATATACATTATAAAAGCTGATATAATTAGCCATTTTATAAAAATACCTGCATTGGTAATTTCTCCGGATAAAATTATCGATGTAAATGATAAAACTATAATGAGTGGCGGCACAAAAGAAAAATAATAGAAAAAAGCTGTGATTGATGATTTACATAATCCTTTTGCTCCGGTTGTCGTTAATTGAAATCTATTTTTAAAAAAATTGATCATTTTATCCTCCATTCACTAGCCTTGCCAAATAAATCCTGAAGTTCTCTATATCTTCCGGCTTTTTTCATAAGTTCATCATGAGAGCCTCTTTCGATAATCTGACC
>JAUNVF010000055.1 GCA_030537815.1 Tissierellia bacterium
TTCAAAAGTCCGGATCCATTTACAAAATTTTTTACATCCCTATCTCTACCGGAATCATATATAAGTTTCATCCTTAGCATTTGTATATCAGCTAATTCTTCCTCTCTTAAATTCCCCTTACCTCTTTTGGCATTTTCATAGATTATCGATGCCATGGATAAGATATTTCTGATCTTACTAGTTGTAATCATCCTCCTATCACTATTGATTTTAGATATAACTTTTTCTGCTTTATCAACAAAATTATTATTATTAATCTCCATTCTCTCACCTCTCCATATAAATAAGTATATAAATAGCCGCTATTAACTGTCTTCTATCAACTTCGTCTACTGCCCATCTGTAAATAGATCTCGAAAAGTTTTTGTTTTCATCTTTTAACTTTAATCTCTCATCAATTCTTGCTAAAAGATATGCTAATCTTGCTATATTTATTTTGTCATCAATATGTTTTAGATAGCTTATTATCTTATAAAATAAAGATTTGCCTATTTCATCAACTTTAGTTAGATAATCATGTAATATAATAATCTTATTCTTGATTCCTTGTTCAAGCTCTTCCCATCCAAAAACTAAATCTTTATCAAATAGACATACAGCATTTTTCTCTACAAATCTTCCTTTTATTTTTCTCTTATATTTCTTAGCATATTCTTCAAGTTTACCTGTGTTTTCAGCCATAGCCTTTATCGGATATGTCTCAGGATAAATTCCTATACCTGCTGAAATCGTAAGTGTATCAATTGTAAATTCCTGTAAATATCTTCTAAGATCAACAGAAAACTCTATTATATCCCTCCAAGATCCTACAACAAATACATCATCTCCACCCGAATAGACTATCAAAGCCTTTCTTCTTTTGATATCTTTTTCATCTAATAAGCTGAACTCCGGATTATCTAAAATATAATTTATATGATATTTAAAGAACAAAGACATCTGCCTTGAAAAGGTTGCAGATCTGGTTAAGGATTTGTCTTCTTCTTTATAGCCATTCACAAATGCTTTTCCAAGATTATCAATATCCGCTCTAAGCACAGATAATCTTTTTATCCCTTGTGAATCATCTATTAAATTTCTTAACTCTTTATCATAGCAATAATCTCCAACCCAAAGATTCGTTGATATATTCTTTCCTAAGTACATTTCATTCTTAGAGTATATTCTTATTAGAGAATTACCAATCATATCTTTGTTTAGAGAAATTTCATCATAAGCGATTATCTTTTTACCAAATGGCAGAACTAAACTCGGTTTTTTAGTTTTAAAATCATCTTTTACTATCGCAAAAAACTCTTTATGGAGTATATCTCGAGAAAATTTTATAATTTCATTGCATATGTCACAGATGATATCCCCTTCTCCATTTTCAATCAATTTATCGACCCTATTGCAAATCTTACATTCTCTTGAACCTGACTCTTCGTCTCTGAAATTTAATCTTTTTAATTGTTCTACTGAATATCTCGATAATTTATTTTTTGATATCTCTTTTGAAACCGATTTAAATAAATTAGAATATGAGCCTGTGGGATAATTTTCTAAATCATTTGCTTTAGCTGCTTTACCTCCTCCTGATAAATAAAGTTCTATTCCAAAAATTTCAACTAGCCAATCATTAATATCGTTTTTCATCTTCTCAACGATTATCTTGGTATTTTCCGTATTTGGCAAAAGCAAATAAGCATGCCCACCACCTGAATAAATTAAATTTGCTCTTGTTAAATTTAATTTATCGAGAATTGTGTCAATAAATTCTTCCATCATTATCTCAAGGTAAAATGATCTCGTCCTTAGAGATTTTAAGGCCTTCGAATTTATAATAGTATAAATGAAATCTTGAATTCCGGAAAAATCTAAGCTATAAAGATAAAATATTTCTTTTTCATAATATAATTTTGAATCTTTTAAAAGCAATGAATAGTCAAATAATTCTTTTTCCTTAAAATAATCATATATGCAAGTTGCAATAGCCGAGGTTAATTTTAAATGATCATATAAAGAGATATCCTGTATCTCTGAAAGATTTGTAGATGAAGGGATATAAGTCAAATAAGCTTCAAGAATCTCAAATAATGACTCTATATATTCTTTTGTATTTTCTATATTTTTTAATTTATCTTGTAGATTATTTTTTATTTCATTGTAATACTCGGCATTATATTTTATGTCGTCAACCGGCATATTTATGCCTTTATCATGATTCAGATATTTTGCTTCGTATTTTTTATTTGCTTTATTATCATTTAGTATATTAAATATAGATGATAAAGAAATATCCTTGTCAAAACCTATCTCATCCGCATTTTTACATTTTCTTCTGTCAGCCTTTGATGCAATATTATCTGCAATATATGATATATAAGCGAGATTGTCAGGCTTCAAATTAGCTGATTTCAATTCATCTGCATGGTGAAATCTTATGCAATCTAAAATCGCTTTATCTTTAATCCCGCAATCATCCTTTAAATATTCATATCCTGACAGAGAATGTCTCCTACCGTCTCCACTTCTGTAAACTATTTTACCGAAATCATGAAGTGCAGATCCAATAATTAATCTTAATTTACTATCATCCAATATCTTCACCTCTCATTCTTATTGCTCCCATACCCATAGCTGTTTTTATACCAATTCCGGAATAAGCACCAAATTTAATAAGCAATTTTGCAATATTTTGCATTTCTTTAGGTCCGTCAATTCTAATTTGAATATCACCGATAAATGCTGGAATCTTAACCTTTTCTATACAGTAAAGAACTGTTCTAAGTTTATATCTCGATATAAAACTATGCTTTTCCATATCTTCAAGTAGATCATAGCTGAATATCTTTTCTTTTCCCGACTCATCAAATTTCTTCATCAAACTTTGGAAAATAAGCCTTGTGCTGGGAACGACTATATATCTTCCTTCACTCCTAAAAGCTGTGGGAGTTATAAATGAAAAGTCAATTTTGTTATTTGCCTCGCCAAAAAGATATTTTTCAATAAATTCATTTCTATTTATTGTCTCGTATTTCATATCTAAAACTTTTAAATCCATATTTTTATTTTTTAAAAATATCGTTTTCATTCCTATTAAAGGCTTTAGTATATTTTCTTCAGCATATTCATTAATCCCTCTTATACACCAATAAGAATAGTCGTCTCTTTCAATAAATTGACTATAAGGATTATAGATATAATTATGGAGATCTTCTGCTGTATAATCTGATATACTCTCCATTAAAACTCCTTGAAATAAAGAAGAAGATTGATATCCCAAACATTTTCCATTTGAAGATAATTTAAATCTTAAAGAACTTAACAAAATATCACTCCTATTTGTAATTTATATAAAATAGCAATATCCTAAATTATGATTAATTAATTTGTATATCATGAAATCAAAAAACTTTTGATACTTAATTTCTATTATCAATTATAATTTATAATAATAAATTCTTCAAGTTAGGTGGGATAATACTAATAGATTGCAAGCTTAACGAAGAATTCTAAAAACTGACTTTTTTAAAATGATATTATATCTTATAAAAAGCTCCCATATCCAATAAATTTATTAGATATGGGAGCCTTTATTTCATATTTGTTTAAAAATATTTAATTTCCAAAAAATGTATCCATTATCAAGTCAATATCCGATCTCTGGTCGCTTGCAATCATTGCATCTTTAACATCTTTGACATGGTCTGTGATTATCCCGTCAACTTCGGATCTCACAAATTTATTAATTGATTCGCTCGTGTTGACTGTCCATACTATGGCCTTTTTCCCTGCGTCTTGAATTTCTGCTACTCTATCGGGATTTGCTTCTCTTTCTTCCATAATTAAATAATCACCATTCATAGATGCTGTGTCCCCTATGGAAAAGAAATACAGGAATCCTGAATCCATCTCGGGATAGTTTTTGTCTATATATTTAATTAAATCATAATCCAATGATAACAGAGCCGTTTCCGTTTCCATCTTTCTATCTTTTATCATTTTAACTACATCATCGACCATCTTTTCGTCTGCAGTCTTGCCTTTTAATTCTACAAATAATCCGATTTTTCCCTTGGCTGCGTCTAGAAATTCTTCCAAGGTAGCAACTTTTTGAGAAGGTCTGCTTTCATCAAATAAATCTGCTACTTCAAGATTTTTTATCTCCTCTAAGCTCATCTCAATCGGTGCTTTTGAAATACCGGCAACTCTTGCAAAATTAGGGTCATGATTGATTATATAATGTCCGTCCTTAGTTCTCTGAACATCTATCTCACTCCAAGAAGCCCCTTCCTTTATAGCTTCTTCCAAGCCTTTAATGCTATTTTCTGCTGCTAAATCTCCGCCTCCCCTATGAGCGATTATATCTATTCTCCTTTCAGGATTAAATATTTCTTCAAAATAATATGTCGATATGCCTGAAATAATTATATTACCTACAATTATAATAATCACTAAAGCGCTCAATGCGAGTTTGGTTCTTAGTCTTATCTTTGAAAACACCTCATCTACGATTCCCTTTTTATTTTCCTTAACTACAAATTCAATCGGATTTCCATCTTCTTCATTGTATTTATAAAATAGAGTCGTCAATTTGCTAACGACTATGGGAACAGCCATAAATGCCAAAAAACTTATAAATTCTACTATAATCAAAATCGTGAATAATGTGAAAAATCTCGATGTCTCCACAGATGATGGCAATAGATATGCAGGTACCACCATTATATATAATAGCCCAAATATAATTCCGGCGATTATCGCTCCTAGAATTGCACCTTTTAAGATCATATCCTTTATAAAATTCTTCCAGTGATTTTTCATAAGTGCTGATGATTTTTTTAGAGCATCTTTAACAGTATCCTTAGATATGAGCACATAATGGAATACGAAAATATAAAATATCGTAACAAATGCCAATAAAATCATAAGGCCGATATACAAAAATTTATATAGCGGATTGCTGAAAATTACTGATGTAATAAAATTAGGTATTTGAAAATTCTGCATCGAAGATACCGTTACTCCAATTGAAACTAGAGGAACTATGAGTGCGACATATAATAATAAAAACAAACCTGACGGCCTTAAAAAAGACCTTAGAGATTTGATGCCTACATATATCATATCCTTTGCCGACATCTTCATTTTATTTTCTTTAATGAGTGCACTCATTATTATAAATGCATTTATATCTAGTCCTACGAGTATCGTCAGTAAGACTATAGCCAGTATCAACATTCCTAAACCTTGAAAGCTTAATAAGAATTTTATATAATCTCCACTCGATATATTAGTCCTGCCGGTTGAACGAATTAAATACTGTACTAAAAGAGAAAACAACGGAAATATGACAATGGTAGTCAAGCCCTTTGTTATCAACTGATATTTCGTGTACAACCAAATAATTCTCCCAATTCTTGCTTTATTGTATTCATTCTTCTTGCCCATATTCCATCCCCTTTTTTGAGTTAAAATAACTCAACAATTTTTAATCACTAGAATAGTATATTGCTTTTTAAAGATATTGTCCATATCTTTATCTCATAATTTATAAATATTAATTTTATAGGAAACGATTAGTTAAGTGCATGTACAGATTAATA
>JAUNVF010000022.1 GCA_030537815.1 Tissierellia bacterium
ACCCCCACGTCAATGACACTAGATCCTAAGTCTAGCGCGTCTGCCAATTCCGCCATTCCCGCATGGGGTGGATGATGGGATTTGAACCCACGACCTCCAGAGCCACAATCTGGCGCCCTAACCAACTAGGCCACACCCACCATATCAGCTGTAACGATTATAGATTATACCAAGTATTTAATTGAATGTCAACACTTATTTAAATACTTAGCTTGATTAAACCGATATGTCGGCTCCGTCGAGTCTACATTAATATTATATACATTTTTAGACTTTGGTCAAGAACTTTTTGCGATTTTTTTAATTTTCTCATTTTAATGCCCTAAGTATCCCCTTGAACTATCAGATTTAAATTATATTAAGATTATTTGCTTATTAAAGCATTTCTTATTTTTCGAAATTAGAATATTCTGCATCGATTAAATTCATAATCTATTGAAATTTCCCGATTCTCTATCTTTTCTTATCTTTTATACTGATATAAAATCTCCTTTTATCGATAGGAAATATCTGATATCATCTTTTGTATAAATAGGATATCAAATTCTAAATTTAAAATATAAATCAGCATAATCTTTACAATTCAATAGGATTTATAAAATTTTGGAAAGTGTAAAAGCTATGCTATAATCATATGATACTTATTAAAAACGGAAAAGCGTTAAAGCTTTTTGAATTTTAATTTGATTTTTATCAATCAGCATTTAGGAGTTTTTATGGGAGCGAGTCTTATAGATTTTAATGATATAAAAATTAATATGAATGAAATACTCATGATCCTCGGATATCAGAGTGGAGATATAGACGAGTACAAAGACGAGATAATAGAATGTTATAGAGATATCGTAAATATTTCAAATATAAATTATGTCTACAAAATTCTGCCTCTGAGGGGAATGAAATTGGGAGATACCGATATCGACATCGACACGCCTGACCTAGCAAATTTACTGGAAAATTGCCAGAGCTGCATTATCTGCGCACAGACTCTCGGAGTAAGCGTAGACAATGAACTAAGAAAAGCGGGCATAATAGATTTGGCGAGAGCCATCATGATGGATGCCGCTGCAAGTTCCTATATAGAATCTGTATCTTCAAAAATATACGATTCTCTTTTAGAAGATTATAGGGATGAGGGATTTTATTTTACGGAGAGATTTTCTCCAGGTTATGGGCTCGTTCCGATTACATTGAATATAGATTTTTCAAAATTATTGAATGCGGAGAGGCGTATTGGTTTAAAAGTAGCCGGTTCAGGTCTTATGATTCCAAGAAAATCGACGATTGCTATTTGGGGGATAAGCAATTCCTCAAACTTAAATAAGATTGACAGATGTTCGGATTGCAAATTGCGATTTGGTTGTAAATTAAAAGAAAGAGGTGAATTCTGTGGTAAAAAATAATGACTTCGTCTTTCTCGACGGCGCTATGGGAACTATGATTCAGGATTATATCGACCTAGGAGAGAGACCTGAGGACCTCAATATAACAAGACCGGAGGTCATTAGGGATATTCACAAATCATATATAGATGCGGGAAGCAAAATAATATATACAAATACATTTGGAGCAAATAAATTTAAGCTTTCGGATAGTATATACTCTACCGAAGAAATCATCGGCGCTGCAGTTGATAATGCAAAAAAAGCAGCAAAAAATACAGGAGCTTTGGTCGCCCTCGATATAGGTCCCTTAGGCGAGATGATGGAACCAAGCGGTCCATTAAAATTTGAAGCCGCTTATGACGCTTTTAAAGAAGTGGTAATTTCCGGCGTAAAATCCGGCTGCGATTTAATTGTTATCGAAACTATGACGGATCTCTATGAATTAAAGGCCGCTATTTTAGCAGCTCGTGAAAATTCAGATCTGGATATTTTAACTACTATGACTTTCGAAGCAAATGGCCGAACTTTTACCGGAGTTTCTCCGACTTGTTTTGTCTATTTGGCAGAGAGATTGGGAGTTACGGCATTGGGAGTAAACTGCTCACTCGGCCCGATCGAGCTGTACCCCATAGTCGAGGAGATTTCAAAAATTTCCAGCCTGCCTTTGATAGTCAAGGCGAATGCCGGCCTACCCGACCCGGTCACAGGCAATTATGACTTAAAAGAAGATCTATTTTCTTCTTCAATGGCAAAGCTGGCTGATTTAGGAGTTAAATATATCGGTGGATGCTGCGGGACAAATCCAAACTATATCAAAGAGATGATAAAGTCTATATCCGGAAAAGAATATAAAAAGACAAAGGTGGAATCCAAAGCATTTGCCTCCACTGCAACTAATACGGTATTTATAGACGATATAAGGATAATCGGAGAGAGGATAAATCCTACAGGAAAGAAAAATATCCAGCATTCTCTAAAGTCTAAGGATTTGAGTTTTCTATTGAGAGAGGCAGTCCTTCAAACTAATCATGGAGCTGAGATTCTAGATGTAAATGTCGGCTTCCCCGGTATCGATGAGACAGAATTGCTACCTCAGGCGATAAAGGAGATACAGGCGGTCACTGATGCACCCATACAAATCGACTGTTCGAATCCTAAGGCGATTGAAAATGCTCTTAGGGTCTACAATGGCTGCCCTATAATTAACTCTGTAAACGGCACCGAGGAGTCTATGGATGCAATCCTCCCTTTGGCTGCTAAATACGGCGCATCTCTAGTCGTCTTAACTTTAGATGAGGACGGAATTCCCGAGACGGCTGAAAAGAGGATTGAGATAGCAGAAAAAGTCATAAATAGAGCAAGCGAATTAAATATCGGCAAGGAGAGGCTTTTCGTAGATGCCCTTACCTTGACTGCGAGTGCCGAACAGGCCTCTGTAAAAAAGACACTCGATGCTATGAGAATTATGAAGGAAAAATTTGGAGTGAAATTGACTCTTGGAGTTTCGAATATATCTTTCGGACTTCCCAATAGGGATTTGTTAAATTCAGGTTTTCTCATGATGGCTCTTCAATCAGGTCTCGACCTCCCGATCATAGATCCGCTAAAAGAAGAGATGACCGATATGATTAATTGCTATAGGGTCTTATCTGCAAAAGATGTCGATTCAGGCGATTATATTCAAAAGTATTCAAATATGGTCAAAAAGACGGTCTCTGACGAAAAGGAGGAAGAAGATATATTCTCTGCAATATCGAAGGGATTAAAAAAAGATACCGAGGCTTTTACCCTGGAACTTTTAAAGGAAAATTCTGAACTTGAATTAGTTGAAAATTTTCTCATCCCCGCTCTCGATATGGTAGGCGATGATTATGAAAAGGGCAATATCTTCTTACCGCAACTCATAAGGGCTGCAAATGCTTCTCAAGTCGCTTTCGAGATAATAAAGCAGAGGCTTAGGGATTCTTCATCAGATCCAGTTTCAAAGGGAAAAATTCTGCTAGCTACGGTGAAGGGCGACATACATGATATCGGAAAAAATATAGTCAAAGTCATACTCGAAAATTACGGATACGATATCATAGATCTCGGAAGAGATGTGGATCCTGAAAAAATCGCCGAGTCGGTAGTGAATTCAGAAATAAATTTAGTGGGATTGAGCGCTTTGATGACGACTTCTCTGGATTCTATGAAAAATACAATAATGAGGGTAAAAGAGGTCTCTCCAAATTCAAAGATAATGGTTGGAGGAGCTGTTTTAACTGCCGATTATTCAAAAAAGATCGGCGCCGACTTTTATGCAGCCGACGCTAAAGCGAGCGTCGAGATTGCGCGTAAAGTATTTGGAAAAGAAGGTGAAATATGATAATGATATTTGACGGTGCCATGGGTACCTATTATAGAAATAAAAAAGAAAATCCACTGCCGGAATGTGAGATGGCCAATCTATTCGACAGAGATACGATTGCTGAAATCCACAGAGAATATATTGCCGCCGGAGCTAATTGTATAAAGACAAATACTTTTAGCGCAAATACTTCTTCTCTTTCAGCAATGCCGGATATAATTGAAAAGATTATAATCAGCGGATGCGAATTGGCTTTAAATGCTGCAGAAGAAAAAATAAAAGTCTTTGCAGATATCGGACCCATATACGGAGATGACAGAGATGATATATATGATGAATATATCAATATAATCGATATATTCTTAGAAAATGGAGTAAAAAATTTTTTATTTGAAACTTTTTCTTCATCTGACTATCTGCCAGAATTAGCAGAATATATAAAGAAAAAGTCAGAAGATTCATATATTATAACATCATTCGCCATAGGCCCTGACGGATACACGAGGTCAAGTTATAATGGTGAGCATCTGATAAAAGAAATGGCAGACACAAAGGTCGACGCCGTCGGCTTTAACTGCATTTCCGGTCCATATCATCTTTTAGAATATGTTAAAGAGATAAAACTGCCCGAGATAGATCTAATAGTGATGCCAAATGCCGGCTATCCATCAGTCGTCGGAAACAGGACTTATTATGCAGATAATTCTTCTTATTTCGCAAAGACGACAGCTGAATTTATAGATCTTGGATTTAAAATCTTGGGAGGTTGCTGCGGAACGACACCTGAACATATAGAAAAACTGACAGCGAGCGTAAAAAATCGAGATACAAAAGAAATTCCCATTCATTCGTCAAAGAAGTCGTATCGACTCGAGACGAAGCCCAGCGAAAATCTATTTTACAAAAAACTGATTTCAGGAAAAAAGGTCATCGCTGTTGAATACGATCCTCCAGCTTCATGTAATATAAAATCTTATATGGAAAATGTAAAGAAGTTGAAAACTATGGGTGTTGATGCTATAACAGTTGCCGACTGCCCCGTCGGAAGGGCGAGATTTGACAGTTCTCTTATCGCATATAAGATAAAAAACGAAGTGGACTTGGATCCTGTAGTCCACCTTACATGCAGGGACAGGAATTTAAATGCTACAAAGGCATTATTATTGGGCTTAAATGTCGAAAATATACTGAATCTCATAATAGTGACAGGCGATCCGATCCCAACCGCTCAAAGAGACGAAATAAAATCGGTATTTAATTTCAACTCGGCTCTGCTTTCAAAATATATAAATGAATTAAATGAAGAGTTGTTCACAAATAATATGGTAGTTTCTACTGCGCTCAATGTGAATGCTCCAAATTTCGATGCCGAACTTAGAAAGGCTGTAAAAAAAGAGGAGATGGGATCTAAGGTATTTTTTACACAGCCGGTTGTTTCAGAAAAAGCTTCTGAGAATTTAAAAAAAGCTAGATCAGTATTGAAATCCCATATTATGGGCGGGATTATACCTATAATCAGCCATAAAAATGCAGTCTTTATGAATGAAGAAATATCAGGGATAAGCGTCGATGAAGATATAATTGAAATTTATGACGGTATAAGCAAAGAAGAAGCTTCTAAACTCGCAGTTTCAACTTCAATGCATTTCATAGATAAGATAAGCGATTATGTCGACGGTTTTTATTTAATCACACCATTTAATAGAGTGGATATTATAGAAAATATAATAAATGAGATGAGAGCATAATAAAACCTGCTGTTTAATTAAATTAAGCAGCAGGTTTTTTATCGAATTGATTAATATTTTATTTATCCTAGATATGATGCTATTCCTATATACATGCTGATAGAAGCACCGAGGATGAAGAAATGCCAAATCGCATGATTGAATTTTATCTTCCTATTTTTATAAAAATAAACTCCGACAGAATAGAGTATGCCTCCGAATATTATATATAAGAAGAATTTTATTCCCAATGTCCTAAGGATCTTGTTTACGATTAAAATCGAAATCCAGCCCATGGCTAAGTATAAAGTCAGCGATAATTTTTCGGTCTTATTTAAATCAGCTTTTTTAAATGATACTAATTTCATTATTATCCCAAATACCGCCAATGCCCAGACTATCGCCAGCATTATCTTCCCTACTCTGCCCCCTACACCCAATAAAAGTATCGGGGTATAAGTTCCGGCAATGCAAAGAAAAA
The DNA here is from genome assembly GCA_030537815.1 of Tissierellia bacterium. Classification (GTDB taxonomy): domain Bacteria; phylum Bacillota; class Clostridia; order Tissierellales; family Peptoniphilaceae; genus Microaceticoccus. The sequence goes on from JAUNVF010000022.1 coordinate 5,941, forward strand.
TCGCACAATGATCGAGTATCCTAAATATCCTCTTAGCTTTTAGGTTTCTGATGCCATGATATAATGTCGATGTCAAAAACATCAGGGTCAAGCATATCATATATACTGTAAACGACATCATCTTTACTCTATCTCCCAGCCTTGCCGCCCTCGAGATAATGGGAATCGTAAATCCAATTGTCAGTATCGCACCAATCCCATGCGAAACCGAATTTATAATTTCTTCTTTTAATGTATAATATCTTTCTTTCACAATCTACCTCTCGAATCTTCTCATCTAATCGATTATAATAATATAATCTAGTTCTTATAACTACATTATATACTGATAGATATTAGATGTCAAGAAATTAGAGGTCAAGCGCATTTTCTTTTCTTCCAATTTGCTCGTGAAATCTCCTTAAATATTCATCGAGACTTTTAAAATTCGCCACCCTTTCTATTCTATCTTCTTTCGGGAAGTAGAATTTCGAGACTGCCCCCATGCCAATCCCAACTATGGTCTGTATTTCTTCCATGCTTAAAATATTGTAAATACATGCTTTTGATTTTTTTGAATATCCTATATTTTCAAAATTTCCCAAGATATTTTTTTGTCTGTACAGATAATATGGCGTATAAGAATTTTTAATTGCAGTATCAAAACTGTAATTTATCATCTCCTCGATCTCGGATCCTCCAATATTTTTGTAATCTGTCTTATTCCTCAAATGCGAGCCTTTTTTTATAGACAGAGTGTGAACCGTTATATTCTCCGGATCTAATTTTAAAACTCTATCAAATGTATCTTTGATATCATCGATCCCCTCATTTGGAAGTCCGACTATTAAATCCATATTTATATTTTCAATTCCAAGTCTCTTAGCTAGATTAAATGCCTCTATTATATCCTCGCCATCATGTTTTCTGCCTATTATCTTTAAAGTTGAATCATTCATGGTTTGAGGATTTATGCTTATCCTATTTACTCCGTTTTCAGATAAAATCCTTAGAAGAGGTGTATTAATGGTATCAGCTCTTCCACATTCTACAGTGAATTCCCCCGAGATAGGATCACCTAAAATTTCTCTGACAGCTTTGATTATGCTCGCTAGGTATTTATTTGGAATAGACGAGGGCGTTCCCCCTCCAATATAGACAGAATAAAGTTTCGAATTGCCCATTATCTTTTTGGTATGGTGAATCTCCTCTATGATTCTGTCGACATATTGCGGGATTCTGTCCCTATATTTGTCGATTACGACAGTCGGAAATGAGCAGTATACGCAAACGCTCGGACAAAATGGAATATTTATATAGAGAGAATAATTTCCCTCACTATAATCCAAATAACTCAACTGATTATTTGCGATATCGATCACTAAATCGGATCTTTTCTTATCTAATTTAAAAAGATCCATCAGATATCTATTTGCCTCATCTCTCTCCATTCCGAGCTGTAGCAATTTATGCCCTATTTTTACCGGCCTGATGCCTGTCAAAATTCCCCATGGCAATCTTCTGCCTGTGCATACTGACAATGCCTCGTAAATGGAAGCCTTTATGACCTTTACTTCAGGATTTTTGAGATCCGGGAGATATTCAAATTTGAATATCTTCATCTCCCTCTCGCAAATTATTTCCTTCGATTCATAAATTCTCGCAATTGCTTTTTCTTTTTCCGCGTCATAGATGGATTCTATGTAAATTCCCATCAAAATTCCCCTATGCTCATCTATGAAATTAATGGGCATCTCGGGATAAAAAACTCTGACGAGTTCAAATACATCATGTTCGAAATGATGTCCGTCCAGTTTTATATTAATCATTTAAATCACCAATTCCATATTTTTCTGCAGCTTTTCCCCAAAAAAACTCGGGAATTATATCTCCTTCTATTCCCGCCTGTCTCGCTTGGGAGAATGCGTCTTTAAGCATATATGAAGTCATAGGCTTTCCCGTCATGATATTCTCATATACCGCTTTTGCCCAATAACCGCTAATGTCGAAAAGTCCGCTGTTCTTAAATTCGGCGTATAATTTCAGATAATCGTAATCGTATTCTATAAATTCAAATTCAAAGTAATCATCTCTTATTTTGATTATCCCAAAACTGCCTTTTTTAGCATTGTCGAATGATATGCCGACAGAGCCCGGATTTATCATCCTCTTACCGTAAATCTTGTAATCAGCTTTTACATGTGTATGTCCACAGATTATATTTTTTCTCGCTCTTTTTAACCAATCATCTACATTTTTATTTCCGACATGCATTAATTCGGTATTCGACTTAGGGGAAGCATGACAAAATATAAAATCATCCAATTCAATCTTGAGCGGCATCTCTTTGTAAAAATCGATTATGGATTTATCCATATTCTCATATGTGTATCTCAAAGATCCCCGACCGGTCGGAGATGACCAGTCCGGTTTATTATCATGATAATCTATAAGATAATCCTCTCTATTACCTCTTATAAAATAAGTCTCGTATTCCGACCTTATCCTCATAATTATATCTACAGTCTTCATCGGATAAGGGCAATCAGACAAATAATCTCCAAGAAATACTATCTTGTCTACATCCTTTTTCCTCATTATCTCATACATAGTTTCAAATGATATATGATTGCTATGTATATCACTTATTATAGCTATATTTTCATTTCTATTTATTTTCATTTCTAAAAAATTCTAAAATCGCATCGATATCTTTTTCTGATGTAGCCCATGAGGTTACCAGCCTGCTGACTTTTTCTCCATTTGGCAGTATCATGGTCTCGAAGAGAAAATCCCTTGAAAGCCTTTCTATCAATTCATCGCTTAAATTCAAAAATATCTGATTTGTCACCGGCCTTGCATAAAATTCAATATTTTGTTCTCTCAATCCGACTGACAGCTTTTTCGCCATATCATTTGCATATTTTCCTAATTCATAAAAAAGACCGTCTTCAAATAAAGCTTCAAATTGAATTCCCATAAAGAAACCCTTTGCAAGCATCGCTCCCCTCTGCTTGTAAATATATCTAAAGCCCGGTTTTAATTCCTCATTCAATATCACCAATGCCTCGCCCATAATCAAGCCATTCTTTGTACCACCTATAAAAAAAGCATCCGTTAGCCTGGCTATATCTGAAAGTCTTAAATCAGATTCTTCCGACATAATTGCATGGGCCAATCTCGCTCCGTCCATATACAGGTATAGGCCGTATTTTTTGCAAACTCGACTGATTTCCTCAAGCTCTTTAATTGAGTAGATAGTGCCCAGCTCCGTCGCATTAGTTATATATACCATCTTAGGCTGCGTCTTTGACTCCGAGCCGTATGATCTCATAATATTTTCAATACTTTGAGGGCTTATCTTTCCATCTTCTCCGGGTATTTCTATTATCTTATGACCCGTCGCTTCTATCGCACCTGTTTCATTATCTAATATATGCGCCGTCGATACAGCAATTATCGATTGATATGGTTTTAAAAAAGCCGCAGCTGCAAGTAAATTTGTTTGAGTTCCTCCGGAAATAAAATGAATATCCGCCCTCGCATCAAGCTCTTTTTCGATAAGGGAAGCCGCTCTCATACAATGCATATCCAGACCATAACCGGTATTTACCTCTGAATTGAATTCTATTATCTTTTCTAAAATCTTTTTATGCGCTCCCAAGCTGTAGTCATTTCTAAAATTATACATATTCTAGCCTTCAAATTCTCTTATCTCGATGCTCTCAATAGATATATCGGCAACCGGTTTATCCATAGTATCTCTGTTAACAGCACTAATACTGTCTACGACATCCATTCCCTCATATACCTGTCCAAAAACAGTATGTCTGAAGTCGAGCCAATAAGCTCCTCCAATATTCTCGTAATTCTCGATGACTTCATCGGGATATCCCATCTTTTCACCCGCTTCTCTCATCTGAACTATTCCATCTTTTGGCGTATCGCTAATCTGAACGATGAAGAATTGACTTCCATTTGTATCCGGACCGGAGTTCGCCATCGATAGAGCGCCCCTGTAATTTCTAAAATTCACATCGAATTCATCGTCAAATGGCCTACCGAAAATAGATTCTCCACCTCTACCTGTACCCGTCGGATCTCCACCCTGTATCATGAAATCTGGGATTACCCTATGGAAAATCACTCCGTCATAATATCCCTTCTCGCTTAATTTTTCAAAATTCTCAACTGCCAATGGAGCCGCTTCGGGAAATAATTTTATCTTAATCTCGCCCAATGTCGTCTTCATTATAGCTATCTTATCGCCTTTAATCGGTTTATCTAATTGCTTCATATCATTCTCCTTTAATTTTGTTATTTATCTTATTCTCAAAAAGGACATCAGATCCGATGCCCCTCTATTATTTCATATAGACATTTCCCCGCCGCTCCCTTTAATCCGAGATTCATGACTTTAGAAATAGTCGGCGCTATATCTATCAGCCTAGCTTCTTCTAATTTGGTATTTTTAAAATCGGGACCAATAGCAAAAAAGACTGCCGAATATCCCCTCTTGTCGGGACTATAGCCATGCGTTGCCCTATGCTTTGGAAATGTCTCATCAAAAATTTCTCCGTCAGTATCCTGTAAAAAATAATAACCCTTCTCGGCTTCAATCATAAATGCACAATCAGGATCTGCGCCTAGCATCTCAGCCTGATCGGAATTGTAAATCCTCTCTATGCCTTTATGCTTTTCTGCAAATTCTTCAAGTCGCATCAAAAGCTCTCTTAAAAATTCTTCATCGTCGTCTTTTGAGTAGATATAACAACTACCGCCGGCTTCTTGCATTATCGCTTTGTATTTTTTTATCCTACCGGCCGACATTTCAATATAACCGAGTTCGCATAGGTATTTATTTAGTCTTATGCCGACCTTTAAATCGATTTGAGAATGGTCGCTGACTACGATTAAATTTGTATCTCTGCAATAATCTAATAATTCAAGCATATTGACTATCCTGTCATCATATGTCGATATCGCTTTCTCGACTTCGTCAGACTTTGTTCCATATCTATGCTTTTTATCGTCTACTGCGACGAAATGCGACATGACGAGATCCGGCCCAAATTTTTTTATTATATAATGCATCGACGCTTCTATAAAATCATCGAGCTGGGGCTGAGATATACCGTCTCTCATATACCCGAATCTCCTGTCTAAATCTATCAATAATTTGGGACTGCTATTTATTAAAGAAACCGATACCTGATTTTGCCAAATCCTATGGGGAAATATTTCAGCTATATTATAGTCAATATTTCCTCTCGCCGAGACAGGCCAAAGCAGCGACGCCGTTTTGAGACCTTTTCTTCTTGCCGCTCTAAACAGGCTGTCGCCTTTTAAATACTTTTCATACCAGTACCAATCCATATCTTTTCTTCCCGTCTGCAATAAGAGATTGTTGACTATTCCATGATCCTTAGGATATCTTCCCGATATTATCGAAGCATGACATGGATATGTCAATGACGGATAGACCGTCTTAACCCTTTTTATATAAGATCCTTCTTCGATCATATATTTAAAACCGGGCATGGATTCAAATAGATTAGCATCGACATCTCCCAAGGCGTCAAAAGACATCATCACCAGTTTCTTATTCATATCCTAAATCGAATCCTGTTCTGTCAAGATTACAGGACCGTCTTTTGTAATCGCAAGAGTATGTTCGAATTGACATGATAAAGATCCATCCACAGTTCTCGCAGTCCAGCCATTATCATCCAATTTCGACTTCCAATCGCCGACATTTATCATAGGCTCAATCGTAAATACCATGCCCTCCATAATCCTAGGACCCCTTATCCTCGTCGCATAATGAAGTACCTGTGGATCTTCGTGGATATTTCTACCAATTCCATGCCCTACAAATTCCCTGACTACAGAATATCCCTTTTCTTCTGCTATATTCTGTATTACTCTTCCTATATCGCCAATCCTATTTCCTATCACAGCTTCTTTGATCGACTCGTAAAGGCATTTCTTAGTTGTTTCATATAATTCATTTGTCTCTTTACTTCCCTCTCCGATTATATATGACCAAGCAGAGTCTGCGAGATATCCATCTAAATTGACGACCATATCTACAGTTACGAGATCTCCATCCTTTAGCACGACATCTTTTTTGGGGAATCCATGACAAATTTCATCATTGACAGAAGTACATGTCGCATAAGGATAGCCCATATATCCCTTTTGTTCAGGAGTCGCTCCATTAGCCCTTATAAATTCTTCGGCTATTCTATCTATTTCATCTGTGGTTATACCGGATTTTATTTCTTCTCTAAGTTTTAAATGAGTCTTAGCCAGAATCACTCCGGCCTTTCTCATCTTTTCTATCTCTTCCGGTGTTTTAATAATGATCATTCAATTCTCCTTAATCATATCTGAGTTTGACCGATATACTCGAATCCTTCGCCGGTCTCGCCTATTTCTATATCCCAATTTGGTCTCATTCCTATGGTTCCGGCCAGGGCATTAAAATAATATATAACTATTCCAATATCCACATAGTCATTGATACTTTCAGTATTCAAAGTATATAATTTTATCATATGCTCATCGATTACAAATCTCCATGGCTGTCTATTATAAGAAGAAGGCGCCATCCTCAGATAATAAAATAGATCGTCGAGTCCCAATTCCTCTAGCTCTTCCATCTCCATTTCATTTCCCAATTCGCCCTTGAATACATATTCTTCAATGCCTATCCTACTGCTATAATTTGCTTTACCGATATTCAATTCTCTCGGAGGATATCCCACAGCCAAAATATATTTAACCTTGCCGCTATCGTATTTGAATATGCTCTTTAACTCATCTTCATCTACTTCTAACAAGGTGACCCAGCATGATGCCAGACCGATCGCCTTTAATTCAGTTATAAGCTTTTCCAGATAATAAGCACCATAGAGATATGCTATCGGCTTCTCTTCAAGAGTATGCATGGCGATATATGCGGGTGCATCTATCATGACGCCGCCATAGCCTGCTTTTCCCTCAAGGCTCTTAGAAATATCCTTGCCATTTACACATAATTCATATCTAACATCATCTCTGGTTTTATTTATATCTTCGACCAGAGCTTCAACTTGCTTTACAGATTTTCCGGAAAGTTTTTTATTTTTAAAAACTCTAACCGATTTTCTCGATAGTAAAAAATCAGACATTAACATATTATCGCCTCCATAGATTTGTTTTGTCTATTTATAATTTTACTACATAAATGTCAATTTCTCAATTGAGACTCTTTATAAGATTTATAAATGTAAAAGATCAAAATATGATAAAATATCAGATGGAGGTCGAAATGATATTAACTGATCAACAAGAAAAAGCTTCAATGCATTTCAAGGGACCTGCTCTCGTTCTCGCCGTACCAGGAGCGGGAAAGACGACGGTGCTCATAAAGAGAATTGAAAATTTAATACAAAAATACGATATAAATCCCAAAAATATTTTATCTATAACATTTAGCAAATCGCAAGCCTTGGATATGGAAATAAGGTATAAAAACTCCAGACCTGATTCGGAAATGCCTAGATTTTCCACTATACATGCATTCGCATACGATATTATAAGGGCATATAATAGAGATAATAAAAGAAATTTGAGATTGATTGAAGGTCATGATTTCAATAAATACTCATTAGTAAAAAGACTTTACTACAATCTGAATGAAAATTTTATTACTGACGACAGCCTTGAAGAATTTTTTACTTCTCTTACATTCATAAAAAACTGCATGATGGATCTCGATAGATATATAAGAGAATATAAACCTCAAATTAAAGGCTTTAGAGAATTATTTCTCAATTATGAAAATTATAAAAGATTAAATAATTTTATAGATTTCGACGATATGCTGACCATGGCCTATGAAATAATAAAAAAAGAGGACAATATACTCAATCGTATAAGAAATCTCTACAAATATATACAGATCGACGAGGCTCAGGACACATCTCTAATTCAACTTAGGATGATTGAATTGATAGCCAAACCCGAAGATAATATTTTTATGGTCGCAGATGACGATCAATCTATATACGGATTCAGGGGCGCCGTACCAGCTGAATTGCTATCTTTTAAGAGAAAATATCCAAATGGCAAGATTTTCTTTATGGAAGATAATCACAGATCTTATAAAGATATAGTATATGCCTCAAATAAATTTATAAAGACAAATGAAAATAGATATAAAAAAGATATCAAAACTACAAATGATATCTCATCACCAATAAAAGTCGTGACAGCAAAAAATATAGATGCAGAGCATAGGTATTTGATTAAAAATATAAAAAGAGATATTGACGAAGAAAAAGAGGTCGCCGTCTTATATAGGAATAATATATCGGCCATGACTTTAATGGATTCTTTTCAAAAAGCCGGAATTCCCTTTTATGTAAAAGACAAGAGAAATTATCTATCCCATTTTGTAATAAAAGATATCCTAAATATTCTCAAACTCTCGAAAGATACATCGGATATAGATCTATATGAATCGGTTTATTATAAGCTCGGGGCATATTTAAGAAAAGACTATCTAAATCATCTGCAATATGACTCATCTATTTCTGTATTTGACTCTCTTTTAGAAATTCCGGGCCTAAAAGATTTTCAAATAGATAGAATATTACAATTAAAACATTCTTTTAAAAGGCTTGCAAAGCTCAATATCGATAGGGGAATTGAATATATAGAAAACAATTTGGGCTATGGAGAATATCTCGATGAAAAAGTAAGAAAATCGGGCAGTGGAGGTTTCTCGCCTTCCATTATACTGGAGAGCTTAAAATATATATCAAAGGATTTGAAATCTCCTTATGAATTAGAAGAAAAGCTCGAGAATTTAAAAAATCTCAAGACATTTAAATTTCCAAATACAGTAGTATTATCGACTATTCATTCCGCTAAGGGTCTAGAATACGATTCAGTCTATCTGATAGATTTAGTTCAGGGTGAATTTCCCTCAAAGAAATCCACGGATATCGACCCGAGAGGTGTTGAACCGGGCATAGAAGAAGAGAGGAGATTATTTTATGTCGCTATGACTAGAGCTAAATCTAATCTCTGTCTGATAAGCTTAAAGACGAGAAATAATTCTCCTGTTAAGAGATCTGAATTTTTTAATAGTATTAAAAAAATGAAGTCGTAAATTATTACGGCTTCATTTTATATCTATCTTCTCTTTATAAAGATTAAATTCCTGCTTGATCCTCTCTAATTTAAATAAAAATCTCAGACATTTCTGTCTGAGATTCAATTTCTTATTTTATTTAAATGGATTTCCACATTCAGGGCAGAATTTCGGCTCTCCCGAACCTTCAGGCGGTTTGTATCCGCAATTTCTACATGGTTTCACTCCATTTTCTGGCTTCTTCTCTCCACAATTCGTGCAGAATTTACCTGAATTATTTGAGCCACATTCAGGGCAATACCAGCCGTCTTCTGATTTCTTTTGTTCAGCTTGAGAATTCTGAGCCGCTTTTTGCTCATCCATTTGCATCTGCTGCATATTAGAAGTCGAGAAATTTCCCATTACATTTCCGGCGGCACCCATTCCTATGCCCATCCCCATATATGTCCGACCAGCTCCGGCTTCATTCGAGCCTGCAGCTTCCATTCCTCTCGCTATGGATCCTTGAACATATCCTTCTCTTATCCTAGCATCAGATAACATGGCACCTTGATTTCTCATATTTATCAATTTCTGAGATTCTTCGTCATATGATAGAGATGCTATTCCGACAGACTGAACTTCCATCCCTCTCAGCTCTCTCCATTCATCGTCGAGAACCTCTCTCATTATCCCACTCAATTCCATGGTTTTAGAAGCTACATGAGATATTCTGATTCCGTCGACTGACATCTTATTTATAGATGTCTGTAGAGCTTCCAAAAATTCGGAAAGATATTGTTCATTTATATCTTCTATATCCACTTTTTCGGCATTTCTCGGTATTACCTCGCTGAAAAATTTAATCGGATCGACTATTTTAATCGAGTAATTACCATGAGCCCTTAAAAATAATTCAGAATTATAGAAATTATCAAAATAATTTATCGCATTTCTAGTTCCAAATTTAATTCCCTTTATTTCCTGTGTATTTATAAAATAAACTTGTTGCTTAGCAGGTGGTACCCCTCCGTATTTAAGTCTATTGAAAGATTCCCTTATCGAAGCACCCAGATCCCCGTTAAACATAGATGGAGCAGACTCGTTATCGACTCTGAAATACCCGGGTTCAGCTGTGTAATCTATTATTTTACCGCCATCGACGAGTATCATAAATTGATTTTGTCCAACATGAATCACCGATCCGTCAGTTATTAAATCAGCAGTGCCTTTTTTATTAGATCCTCTCTTTGAATCATTTCTAACCATTCTACCCTTGGTAAAAACGGTCTGATTTCCCATATCTCCTGCTTCAACTACCTCGAGCCATTGATCTGATAAAGCTCCGCCAACTGAATCAATAGCAGCCTTTATTAATCCCATCTTAAACCTCCTTTATTTTATATTCCAGTATAATTCGAGTACGCCTCCATGGTCTTCACCGATGATTTCGACATCGAATTCCGAGCTCTTATCTACTTTCACAATCTTTTCAAATTTTTCAGGATTTTCTTCATTTATCACTTCTTCTCCCGCTTTGTCTTTTACAATAATCTTAATTTTTCCCTTATCGGATTTGGAATTGATCTTAATCCTGTATTCCCCTTCATCAAGCTTTATCTTTTTGGAATATTCTCCGTCCATAAGGCTATGTCTTAAAAAGATCGAGTCGTCATTTTGCTCAAAAGTTCCATTTTCTCTGGTTCCGCTAAATGATTTGCTACATCCTGATATCAAAAGCGAAGCCATTATCAAAAACATTATTAATTTTTTCATTCATCTCCCCTTCTAAAGTAAACCAATAAAAATCGGCATATTATAAGAATATTATATCACAATAGATGCCGAGATTGAAGATTTGTTTTAGCCTTTTAATATGATTATATACTTATTATTAATCATGACTGCATTATTTATTTTAATAAAAAATAAAATTAACAGAATATTTATCGAAAATCCAATCCCATTCTCGTTCTTGACGATATAGAAGTAAATCAAATCTTAAATTCTGATTTTTTTATTGCAATCCTACACCCATATAGAATAATATCCCAATCGAGATTTCTCTAATGAAATCTACTTAACTAAAATTCATATAATTTAAAACAAGATAATTTGTAAAAAAGTCCAAATCAAATTTGATTTGGACTTTAGAATTTTATTTTACTATGCTATTTAAACTCCTATAAACATCTGTGCTCATCGAGACATTGCCTCCAAGTACCAATATATTTGTCGGCTTTGCCGATTTCAAATATGATTCGACAATTGGACTCAATTTATCTCCTTCGGTTAAAAGTATCGGAGCTGAATACTTAGCTGCAAGCGGAGCGCCGACAAGAGAGTCGGGGAATTTCCTTCCATTTGCAGTTATAAATACTTTGTTTTTCGGATATAAACTCTTGGCTATCTCGACTGAAGTCGCATATCTATTAGCACCGCTGATTCTCGTGACAGCTACTCCCTTGGATTTAAGATTGTCTCCAATCGGCCCTGAAACAGAATTTACTCCACCTATTATGATGACTTCTTTTGCAGATTCCAATTTAGCTGATGTCGCCGCGTCAAGACTCTTTCCATTCGTAAGTAATATTGATATATCATTTAAAGCTGCATAAGAAGAAATCGAAAGTGCATCTGCAAATATATTTCCATTTGCTAAAATATATTTTTCTTTATTTCCATTTATATCAGAAATAAGATTTGCCGTTTCATATCTATTATTTCCAGCGATTCTAGTACATTCAATATTTAAATTCCTTAAATCATTTTCAACGCCAACGGGTATATGATTGACTCCTCCGACGATTATCGCCTCTTTAGCTCCTAATCTCGTCAATTCTCTGCTTAAATCCGAGTTTAATCTGTTTCCAGAATTTAATAATATGGGCATTATCTTCTGATCTTTGGCGACCAATGAAGAAGAGACGAGAGCGTCTGCAAATTCCATGGCCGATGCTATAATTACCTGATCAGATTTATCTGAAAGCTGATTGCTCGCCTGTATAGCTGTCGTTATCCTACTATCTCCAAATATTCTCTGAATATTCTTTTCCGGAACCACAGGTTCGACCTTTCCTATTGATAAACTTGGATCCTCGATAGGCTCTTTAGGTTTTTCCACTTCTACCGGTTTTTCCGGCTCAACAGGTACGACCGGCTTTTGAGGCTCTGGTTTCTGCGGAGCTGGTTTTGGAGGTTCCAGCAATTCCTTTGGTATTTCAGGTTTTTTATCAGGTCCGGGAATGGGATCCACTCCATTTACAGTCGTCTTGCATAAATCGTACATCATTATAGCGGTTTCCCAACCGTATTTTTTGCTAGGCGCCCATCTTCCGCCAAGGTCTTCTACAAATTTAGCTTTAGCATATATGGATGGAAAATGTCTTGGATCCGGTGTATTCTCATCGCTATAAGGAAAATCCGGATGTCCTGCATATAATGCTAGATGATGAACATGAGCTGTAATTCCCTCTTGCCAATCTTCAAATTTCATATGAGCATTTTTATCTTCATTTGCACCGCCGGCTCTTATCTTTAGTCCACATGGATTATTGAATTCCTTAGGCACGACACCTGTAAACTTGAAGAAATTCGTCTCCTTTGCGGATTGAGCATATGTGACCGCCGGGTCTATTCCGTATTTAAGGCTTATATCGTAAAACCTCTTTGCTTCTTTTATAAAGTCAGGGTCTGCCCCTCTATTTTTTGCCCATTCCTGCATTTGTTCTACCGTAGTAGTGGGCTTTGCCACTATCGGCGTCTTGCCATTAGCCATCGCAGTTGCAATGGGCGAAAAGACAAATACAAATGCTAATATAGCAGTTATTATTCTCTTCAAAATCTCACCTCTTAAATTATTCCTCGCCAATTATCCTCCCAAATATCAGACAAGGTAATTATATTATATCGAAATTCTATCTATTAATCAATTTTTAGATAAATCCATTTAAAATAAAGCAAGATTTTTTTACAAAAACAATAAATATTTTGACAATAGCAAATTTTTTTGCTATGGCTTAAGATTTATAATTTTGTTTGAAAAAGAATGATATCGCATCAAATAGCGATCTAATCCTTTTATATAAAATTGGCAAGCTAATTGCTCTATACAATGGCAACTAAAATATGAAAGGAGATTATTATGGCACAACAAATTTCTGATCTTGAAAGAATCAAATACTTGGAGAATGGTGAAAAGGCAAAACCTGTATTTTCTAAAGAGGAGATGGGTAATAGAGTTGGAAAACTGAGAAAGTATATGGCTGATAATGATATTGACGCTATTTTGTTCAATTCATATCAAAATATATGCTATTACAGTGAATATCTTTATACTGCATTCGGTAGAAAATACGGATTGGTAGTAACTCAAGACAAGCATGTTACCGTATCAGCAAATATCGACGGTGGAATGCCATGGAGAAGAAGTTACGAGGACAATATAGTTTATACAGACTGGAAGAGGGACAATTACTATTTTGCTGTTAAAACTATACTCGACGAAGCTGGAATCAAGAAAGGTAAATTAGGTATAGAATTTGATGAAGTAAGCATCGAATTTAAAGCTTTAATACAAGATGCATTCCCAGATTTTGAACTTGTAAATGTTGCAAATGATCTTATGAAGTTCAGAATGATAAAGTCTCAAGAAGAAATCGATTTTATAAAGTCTGGAGCTCATGTATGCGATATCGGTGGATATGCCGTAGTCGACGCTATAAAAGAGGGCGTTCCAGAGTATGAAGTTGCACTTGCAGGTACTCAAGCAATGACGAGAAAGATAGCAGAACTTTATCCTCAAGTAGACCTTAGAGATACTTGGATTTGGTTCCAGTCAGGAGTCAACACAGATGGCGCTCATAACTGGGCAACAACCAAGAAAGTTCAAAAGGGAGAAATCCTGAGTCATAACTCATTCTCGATGATAGCTGGATATTATACAGCTCTTGAAAGAACTATGTTCTTAGATCATGTCGATGATGCTTCACTTAGACTTTGGGAGATAAATGTCGAAGTTCATGAAAGAGGATTGGAATTGATTAAGCCAGGAGCTAAATGTTCTGATATCTGTGCTGAACTAAATGATATTTTCAGAAAATACGATTTATTAGCAAATAGATCTTTCGGTTATGGCCATTCATTTGGAGTTCTATCTCATTATTATGGTAGAGAAGCCGGACTTGAGCTGAGAGAAGATATTGAGACCGTATTAGAGCCAGGAATGGTAGTATCCATGGAACCTATGATCATGATTCCTGAAGGACAGCCCGGAGCAGGCGGATACAGAGAGCATGATATACTCGTCATCAATTATGATGGAACTGTAGAGAATATAACTAAATTCCCATATGGACCAAAACATAATATCATAAAAAAGTAACTTAGAACCTTGTGGGGGCTTAAAACGGATGAGATATAAGATATCTCATTCGGCCCCCTAAACTTTCTAGGAGGTATCGATTTGAAAACTTGGGTTATCATGATTGGTTTACAAGCTCTGACTACTATTATCTCTTTGATAGCGATAATTATTTATATGAGGCAACCGGAAGAGGAAGGTGATATATAATGGATTTGAGATTATGGTCTATTATAATGTTTGTCGGATTTCTTATACTGATGGGTGCATTGGCTGTAAAAGCCGGGAAATCAAATCTCGAAGGTGAAGGAAATCTCGATGAGGAGTATTATTTGGGAGGAAGGGGAACGGGTCCGATTCTATTAGCATTTTCATATGTTACAGGATCAGTTTCTGCAGCCGCATTTATGGGCGAGCCGGGAATGATGAGCCAGATAGGTTGGCCTTATTATTGGATAGTCATATCAATTATACCCGGAATGATTTTTCCTGCCATTTTACTCATGAAAAAACTGAGAGAGCATTCGGAAGAGCTGGGATCTCTAACTATTCCACAGTATTTGGGTCAGACATACGAATCTGATGCTTTAAGAGTCATAATCGCAGTATTCATATCAGTTTTTTATATTTTCCCTCTGGTAGCTCAGTTTAAAGGGGCGGCCATCCTGCTTGAGCAATTTACTAATATCCCATTTGTCTGGGGAGTATTGATATTCACCGGACTCATAGCGGTATATTGTGCAACGGGCGGGCTGAGATCGGCCATTTGGACTTCAGTAATCCAGGGAATCCCGATGTTCTTTATAGCTATCGCCTTGGTATGGCTTTCGCTAAAAGTAGTTGGAGGATTCAATGGAATAGAACAGACCCTAAGCAATTCACATCCGGAGATGTTAAATATCGTTCAGGAAAGAGCGCCCGGTGCGATGTTCCCGATTGAAGGTGTAATCGGAGTATTCGCTTACTGGTTGATCATGTTTATCGCACAACCATATCTTTGCTCGAGATTTATGAGTATTAAGGACACAAAACCTAAGACCATAGGAATATTTTTAATAACTACTCTGGTTTTGACTATTGTATATAATACATTATACTTATCGGGACTTGCAGGTAGAATTATATATCCCGGAATCGAAGGTGACTATATAACATCACAATTAGCAATAGACTATCTTCCAACATTCTTTGCAGCATTTATGATGATTGGAATCTTCGGGGCCATGATGTCTACAACGCAGTCTATGATACTCGTAATAGCGCAAGCTATAGCTAATGACATATACCTAAAAACTATAAATCCTAATGCATCTGATAAAAAGGTTGTAAATTTAACTAGAATAGCGATATTCGTGGTTTCTGGAATCTGTTTTGCATTGACAGTGATGAAGACACCGGAATTCCTATCCGTATTCTTCTATCTGGGACTTAGTGGAATTGGAGCCTGTATAGCCGTGCCATTGATAGCCGCAATCCTATGGCCTAAGGCTAGAAAACAAGGCGCCATCGCAGCGGCGATTGTCGGTCCGATATCTTATACTGTATTTAATAATTTGATGGATATTAATTTATGGTTCTCTTCATTTTTAGCAGTAATAATATCGGGAATACTTTTAATAAGTATATCACTTTATATGAATAAAAAAGGTTTTCAAGAAAAACTAAGCGAATCGCTTGAATAAATTAATTAACTGCTTGTTTTAAAAGCCGCAAAATCTTATGATTTTGCGGCTTCTACATTTAAACTCATTGTAATTTCTGTCTATTTATCCTATAGCTCAATGTCTGTCTGCTCAAGCCTAGATCCCTTGCAGTCTGTGCTACATTACCTCTATTCTTTAAAAGCTTTTCTCTAATAATCTCATGTTCGAGATCTAAGAGATATTTATCCAAATCTATTTTGTCCTGATAAATTACTCCCGGATTTTTTTCTGTATTATTTATTTCAGAACTTACTTTTTCCTTTAGGAAATGAGGCAGATTACCGTGATTTATCTCCAGTCCATCTTCGGCCATTATACAGCTATGTTCAACAGCATGCTCTAGCTCCCTGACATTACCGGGCCATGAATACTTTTTAAATATCTCTACCGACTCCCTATCGAATCCCCTTATCTTTTTATGACATCTCTTATTGTATTTGTCGATAAAGTATTCCAATAATATCGGTATATCGTCTTTCCTCTTCCTCAAAGGCGGAATTTTCACCGTTACAACTCCCAATCTGTAATAGAGATCACGCCGCAGAAAGCCTTCTTTTATAGCTTCATATGGATCGATATTTATGGCACTCACCAGTCTGAAAGTTATCTTCTCTTCTTTTGTTTCGCCAACTCTCCTTATCTTTCCAGTCTCTACAGCTCTCAATATCTTAGCCTGTAGATTTAAACTCATGGAATTTATCTCATCTAAAAATAATGTTCCACCCTTTGCCTCTTCAAATAATCCCGCTGAATTTTCAGCTCCTGTGTAGGCTCCTTTTGAAGTTCCAAAAAGGAGTGATTCTAAGAGATTATCGGGAATGGCAGCGCAATTTATCGGTACAAATCTCCCCTTTACATTGCTTTCATTATGAATACTCTGCGCAAATAATTCCTTTCCCGTACCGGTTTCGCCGTATATTAGAACATTAGATCTCGTTTTAGCTGCCAATTTCGCATTTTCAAGTGTTTCCTTAAATAATATATTTTCACCTATTAAATCTTCAAATATATATTTAGGTTTTTCCTTTACCTCTGTAATAGCTTTAGGTTCGTGGTGATGAAAGACATCCATTATCTTATAAAATTTGGATATATCTTTCGTTATCGTCATTACCCCGACCATATCTTCTTCCTTTACAAGAGGATAAGATGACGATATGGTCAGTACATTTTTACCGTAAATAGTGGTATAATTCTGCACCATATTCTCTATGGCTTCTTTGGTCTTTAAACATTCCATAGTTGCTGAATTATACCTCTCTGAGATATAGACTTCTTCAAGAGTTTTCCCTAAAACATCCTCCCTCTTGACATCGTCAAGCATCTCTGAAGCTTTATTGAATAATAGAATCTTACTATTCATATCGACGACAAAAATACAATCATCAATTAAATCAAACATCTGAACATATGCCTTTGCAAATTCCATGTCCATAACATCAATATAATCCATGATCTCCCACCTTTATAATTTCTTTATACCTATATTATACATGATTGGGGAAAGATTTAAAAATACTGATAACTAAAAAAAGACAGCCCTGTATTGGGCTATCTTTTATAGTATTTAATTATATATTTCCATTTAGAAATTCTGTTCCAAGTTTATCTGCCAAGAGTATGGCTGCATAAACTGAATCTCTTGTCGCATAAGGAGGCATATGATATACGCTCTCCTCCCCAGGCTGATAAGCTATATCCATTACTTTTTCAATCTTTTCCTTCACATCTTCGACGAGTCCAAGCTGTTTTAATGTGATCGGCAAGTCCATAGAAGCGCATAATCCCATAAACTCATATAATTCATCATCGCTCACCCTCTCCATTACAAGTACGCAGAATGTACCGAAAGTGACTTTTTCTCCATGAAGGAATTTATGACATTCGGGTATTTCAGTTAAAGCATCCTGAATCGAATGAGAGCAAGATATCCCGCAGTTCTCAAATCCGACTCCGCTTAGATAAGTACATGCCTCGACCACAGATTCCAACTCCGGTGATACGATTTTCATATCATTCGACATAACCGCCTTTAAACCATCTCTTAAAATTATTTCATAGCTGAGTTTCGCCAGTCCAAGAGCAGTAGTCGATACTTCTGTACCGAAAACATTTGGATATGCATTTCTGTAGCTTATCCTAGCATCAAAATAAGTAGATAAGGCATCTCCGATTCCGGCCTTTAAAAATTTCGTCGGTGATTTTGCTATTACTTCGGTATCGACGATTACTATATCAGGATTTCTAGGAAAATATTCAACTCCAACTACGGCCCCTTCTTCGGAGTACATGACAGATACAGAGCTACATGGAGCGTCGGAGCAGGCTATAGTCGGCGCCATAATGACATTGCAATTCGATTTAAAGCCCGCCGTCTTTGCCGTATCCATGACTTTTCCTCCGCCAAGACCTATGACTACCTCGGATTCTTCACTTGCAATTATTCCCTTTAATCTCTCGACCTCTTTATATGTCGTCTCGCCGTTGAATACTTCAAAATGAAATCCTATCCCACGCTCTTTTAAACTCTTTTTAATATCTTCACCATTTTCCCTAAGAGCTGTATTGCCGGTTAAAATAAATACTCTCTTGCCATAATTCTCGACCAGTTCTCCAATCCTCTTTAGGAGTCCCGGACCCTGCAAATATTTTGGAGTCGTTTGAATTTGCCTCATTCTGGCACCTCCTATTCAAATACCTCAAAAACTTCTTCCATACTTCTTCTAGTCTTAACTCTGTGATCGGTATTTGTATATCCAAATGCGATCATATTTGCAATCTTAAAATGTTTTGGATCATATACCTCATGCTCGACAAGGATTTCATGAACCTTATCCTGCTCAAATCCCTCTATGGGGGTTGAGTCTATACCCAGCATTGCAGCCACTGTCAACATATTTGTAAATGGTATATATGTCTGCTTGCAAGTCCAATCAAATAATGCCCTGTCGCTTTCCGATAATTTGAAATCTACATCTTGAAATTTCCTATACTTTTCAACTCTGTCCTTTAAGAGATCCGGGGGGAAATTCTGTATATCATTTTGAATATAATAAAGGTATTCTGAATCTGGCTTCATATCTTCAGGAACTCTAGCCAATATAAATACTATATGGCTCGCTCCGTCAAAAGCTCTATGCGCTCCCCATGAATAAGGTCGCAATTCTTCAAGCAATTCCTTATTTCTAATCAATACGAATTTCCAAGGCTCATATCCAAGAGAACTTGGCGATAATCTGCCGGCTTCTAAAATCGTATGAAAATCTTCATCCGACACCTTTTTATCGGGATCATATCCCTTGCATGTATATCTGTTTTTAAATATATCTTCAATATATCTATTGATATCTTTCATATATATCTCCTTTATACTAATTCTATCTCTGAAAAATCAGCTATCAAATAGTCGCTCGAATCCAATAGATCTCTTTTTTCATCTCCTGTCATTATCTTCTCCACTACCCCTACCGTCATAAAACCGGCTTCTCCAGCTTTTTTATTAGCAAGGGCAGAATCCTCAAAGACGATAATCTCCTCTGGCTTTAATTTCATTTTTTCTGAAAGGTATTCAAAGATCTTAGCGCTATTCTTATCTGTATTTATTTCTTCTGTCGTTATAATATATTCGAATTTATCGTAAATTCCCGTAGCTTTCAGTCCGGCTTCTACGAATTTTTTTTGATTTGCACTGGCTAAGGCTATCCTTATGCCTTTTTCGATTAAAGATTCTATAAAATCAAAAGCAGCTTCCTTTAATTCTATCTTCTGATATATCTGGTACATAAAATTCGTCATATAGTCGAAAATCTCCTGTTCATCTTCTTCTATTTGGTAGACTTCCTTGAGATATGCGGCGCCTCCTCGGAATCCCCTCGGCTTTATTTCATGTATGAGATCTTCATTCGGAGTCTTTCCTCTATCGACCAGCATATTTACAAGCATATCCTCCATAGCCGACATCGAATCTACGAGAGTCCCATCAAAATCGAATATTATAGCTTTTATAGAATCCCTTTTTAATCTTATTTTATTTTGTGAGTTCATATATAGATTTTTCGGGATCGTAAACTCCCCACAATTCCAATGCCTCTCTCAATTCAATATGATCTTTAGCATATTCCTCGAGAGGTATATCCTTCATCGCCGCTTCTGCCGCTTGATTTAGAGAAGCTATTCCAGCTTTTATTCCCGATGGATGAGCATGCATTCCCGCACCCGCTCCAATAACTATATTATTTCCAAAATCTTTCATGATGGTAGGAATCATACCTGCGTGAATTCCCGCACATGGACTTGGATAAGTCTTTTTCAAATCATGGAATGGGCTAATTAGACTTTGTCCAACTCTTATATATCTCTCTTTTAAACCGGGGACCTTTCCATATGCACAATTGTATACAACTATATCTGCACCGTCCATCCTCATGAATTTACCATGTACTAAATGAGAAGCCAGTCCGGTCTGATTTCCGAGATAGCTTGCTCCTGCATATGCCGGGTGAGCGAGTATTGGTACTTTTCCGTCAACTGCATCTATTACCGCTCCTATAGCTCCATATCCGCAAGCATGGACATTTACCATGAGTGCATTACAGCCCATATCCATCGCCATCTTAGCTTTCTCCAACATCTTATCCTGTCTGTCGGTAATATTCGGGAAATAAAGCACTTCTCTGCCTGTTTCTCTCTTGACTTCATGAACGACTTTCATACAAGCTTCGATTCTGTCTTTTAATGGTGCGTAAACCGGGTCTGCAATCAGCTCATCGTCTTTGATAAAGTCGATTCCACCATATGCCAGTTCTTTAAACTGCCTTTGAATAATATCTACAGGGATTCCCGTACATGGTTTTATCATAGCTAAAACAAATGGCCTCTCCTTGACTCCGGTCAATTCTCTAAGACCTTCGATTCCAAATTGCGGCCCTTTGAATCCGTCGATAAAACTCTTAGGAAATTCAATATCCAAAACCTTTAGATTTTTAGTCATCGATATATTTCCGAATACTGTACTCAATAGCTCGGGGAATTGCTGTCCGATATTTACCCATGGGAATGCTATCCTGACTACGACACTGAGCTTTCCTTCGGGTCTAGAAGCCTCGTATCCAGGTATGGGATATACACCTATTACTCTTCCAACATGAGCCTTCCTTACCTCGGGAGTTTCGTCGGGAACGGGCATCCATGTTCCCGTCGTCTGCTCGACTGCAACGGATCCCGCTCTATTCACATAGTCCGCCATTTCATCAGTCATTATATATGTGACAACTATAAATTCATCGAGATTGAGTGATTCTGTTTGACAAAAAATTATTGGATCATATTTGTAATTCATTATTTTGCATCTCCTTGATTTTCTTTATTACATTCTCCGCTTTTTTTACATTTTACATTTCTAAGATCATAGCAGGATTTAAATGCCAAGCTCATATGCTCTTTTAAAATATTCATATAATAATCATATGTTATCCCGTAAAATTCCGTATGCTCGGGAACCGGTTTAAATTCTTTATCAGGCACGAGTATTTCATCAAGTTTTGCCTTCATATCTTCGATATCTCCAATTGCATAAGCAGCTAAAACTGCATTCGACATCGTAGCACCTTCTTTTTTCTTCATAGTTCTTACATCTATGTCGAGCATATCCGCCTTTATTTGATTCCAGACATCCGATCTACTTCCACCTTCTGTAATAACCGCTTCTTTTACCTCAACTCCGGCTTCCCTAATCTTCTTGACCAATGTCATATACTCGTATCCTATCGATTCGAGAATCGATCTCCACATCTCTCCGAGTTCTGTATTGCTCGTCATATTCAAGAAGCAGCCGCTCGCATTTGAGACAAAGCCTTGACCTCCCTGAAGATATGGAAAGAATAATGTGCCATTAGATCCGACCGGTACTTTTTCCGCCTTCTCATTAGCCATCTGATAAAATTCATCTTCGCCTTTTCTATTCATCACCTGGTCTCTAAACCATTGTAAAGACAAACCTCCCGTCCTGATATATCCCCAGTAGAAATATGTATCGGGTACGGTGGCAATACTAAAATAAAGGCCTGAGTTCTCACTCAATTCTTTATGTATTCCGTCGACCATAATTCCAAACATTGCAGCAGTGCCTGCTACATCTGAAGCTGTACCATGATCGTAAACCCCACAACCTACAAATGACTGCATCGTATCACCTGCGCCGGCTATGATGGGAATACCTTCAACCAGTCCACATCTATCCGCCATCTCGGCAGTCAATTTACCTACGATATCTGTTGGCTTTACAATTTTTGGAAGGTATTTCATCGGTATGCCCAGCATCTCCATCTGCCTTTCAGACCATTTCTTTTTCTCGGCTTCATATCCGATTATCCATCCACCCAAAGTCGCATGGTCGATAAAAGCTTCATCTGCTTTCAAGCCTGCAAGCCTAGATAAGACATAGGGACCATTATTTAAAATCTTAGCGCCTCTATTTTTAAACTCTTCATTATTTTTGATGAGCCACATAGAGATAATCGGCGGCTGAAGACATTCTATAACTGAATTTCCACTTTCCTCTATCCATATCGGATCGAGAGTCTTAACATATTCAGCCTCTTCGCTCGCCCTTGAGTCGAGATAAGGTATATATGGGGTGATGGCATTTCCATCCTCGTCTACCCCGACGACTCCCATTATGATTCCATCTCCACAAATCGCCCTAATATCATTTGGATTGATACCACTTTTTTCGACGCAGTATTTAATCCCATTTACAACATGATTCAAATACATATCAGCATCCATCTCGGCCCATCCCGGATTTGGATATTTGATTTCATTTGGATAACTATGCTGGCAAATGCAATTAAAATCTCCGTCGTAAATCGCCGACTTAGTACTCTGCGTTCCACAATCAAAACTTAAATAATACTTCATTTAATCCCTCCTCTTAATCTCTCAACAATAATTCGGCCGTCTCGACATCGGTATACAAAATATTTATAGCTCCCGATCTAATCGTCGCCTTTATAGCATCTACTTTTTCCAGCCCATATGCGACAGCTATTACCTCGGGACATCTATCGATGTCGTCGAGCTTCGCTCCAAAGAAATTGTCGGATTCTTCTATGCAGACTTCCCCTCCATCAGCCCCTAGAAAAGAACCACATACGACTGCTACCGCCCCCTTTTCTTTAGCTCTGAAAATCTCGTCTTGAGTCATCTCGGATTTGCCGAGAGTTGAATTCTCGGTTATTTCTCCAATCCCTATTATTGATAGGTCGAGATTGCGATACATATCGATAACCGGCTTTATAGACTTGTCATTAGACAATTCTCTTTTAAGTAATTTTGACCTGATCACCATGGGTGCATTTAGCTCCATCGTGATACCTTTTGAATTTTCTGCAAATCTCACGCAATTTTTATTTGAATTCCACTCGTCATTTTCGTATTCGATACCGCCCATAAGGGAAATGAATCTATACCTGTTTAAGCTGTATATATTTGTATATCTGCTGCAAGACTCGATAGTCGTACCGGCTGAAATACCTATATTTGCCTCATCCTTTAAATTCTCATTCAATTTATAAGACAATTCTTCAGCTATTCTCCTGCCCTTTATTTCCTTATCATCTGAATCTGTCTCGACGACCACAATATCATCAAGACCGTATTTTTTAAGAATTCCTTCTCGATAATTCTCTTCTTTGGAAAAAGGATCCATGACTTTTATATTTACAATCCCGTAATTTCTAGCTTGTTCCAAAAATCTTCCGATTTGGGATCTTGACATAAATAATTTGTTAGCGATTTCCTTTTGACTCATATTATCGTAATAATACAATTTGCTGATCTTGACTAATAATCTCAATCTCTCGTATTCCATCTATCATAATCCCTCTCTTTAGAACAATCGTATCATAGTATAATCTAAGAAACAATCATTTGCCTTATATTGGGCATATGCCAATATTTTTTGTAATCGTTTTCATAATATTCTTATTTACTCAAATCTAAATCCTAAATAAATCCCCGAGTTTTAAAACTCGGGGATTTACAAAATATTAAATTGATTAATTATTTTCTCTCAATAATAGTGCCGGTTCTCTCTTGTCCATCTTATTTAATGAAATAATGGAGGATAGAGGTCCTAGCGCCGTACCTATCAAAATTGTAGCTAAGAGTATAATTAATAATTCTGGTATGGTAGGCTCTAAAAATGGCATCTTCAGCTTTTCGCTAAAGGCCCTTGCAAATAAAAGCGATACTGCAAATGAAGAAACCGATCCGATGACAGCACCGCTGACATTGATCAATAATGTCTCGGCCAGACAGATCGCCTTAAGTTTTTTCTTTGTAGCTCCAAGTATCCTAAGCATTGCGAATTCTCCCTTCCTCTCCCTTATAGAGATGGAATATACGAGACTCAATACAAAGAAAGCGAGTATCCATACCAGGGCTATTAAAATATATACATATGTCAATAAATGTTGAACATTTTCTGAGACTTCAGACATCATCTGTTTGGATATCAAACCGTAAATCTGTTCACCTTTAAATTCCTCATTTATCGCCTTTGATACATCTCTGGGATCGACTCCCTTTTTAACCTTAACCATGACCGAAGATATATAATCTTCTTTTGCAGCAAGTGGTTCGCCGAGGATTTTCTCATATTCCTTAGCCAACTTTTTCGCTTCCTGCATAGTCATAAATACAGAATTATCAAATCCCATACCGGTCTTAGCCAATTTTCCTTTTAAATTGAATTCCTGATTGAAAAACTTTACTTTTCCGTTAAAATCTCCCTGAATATTATTGCCGCCCACTACTTCACCCTCTTTTAGCGGCAATTTTATTTGTTTTTCAAGCCAGGGTACAACAGTGAAGTCCTTGTCAAAATCAACACCTATTACCTGTATTGGAAATGAACAACAACCTGCTGACAGGGTCGCCAAGAAAAATTCGGGAGATGTCTTTTCGACGCCATCAATCTTTTTAATCCTGTCTTCTACGCTGCGATCAAAAAAGAAACTATTGGGTTCCCCTCTTAGAATCGCTCCAGCGATCTTACTGTCATACCCTTGTGGCACTACAATGACATCAGCTCCCAGTCTCGCGGAAAGTGAAGTCATTCCGTTTTTCAAGCTGAATATTAAAAAGCTGCTCATAAAGAGTATAAAGCAGAGAACTCCCGTCAAGACTATCAAGCCGGTAGTCCTCCCCGGTTGGTTCTTTATATTCTTTTTAGCCAGACCGACTGTTTTTAAATCCTTCATCCTATTCGATAGCCATCTCTAAAGCTTTTTCTACAGCTTCCTTGAAGCTCTGATGTGAAACAGTCGCACCGCTTATTACTTCAACTTGATCAATATCTTGTGTTTCAATTAATTCTTGAGGGTATTGTTGTGCAGATTCAACTGCATTTTGAGCTATTTTATAAAGACCCGGATTAGTTATTTTTCCATCTTCTTTGCCGTAATCCTCGTCCTTTTCTTTGCCTTCATTGTCTAGATTTTTAATTTCACATGCTGTGATCTTACCATCTTTTACTTCAAGACTGACATTTATTTTGCCTCCCCACTCGTCGGGATTGCTGTCTGCAGTATAAGTTCCGTCTTTTAGCTCTGCTACCTTTGTTTCAGGAACATCTTTGCTGCATCCTACGATGAGCAAGAGCGATAATGCTAATACCAATAACTTCTTCATTATATAAACTCCTTCATTATATTGTCCTCAATTACTGGTCTTTTACGGTTCTTTCTCTCTTCTCTGGCTATCCTTCCATGCTCGAGCATTACCATTCTCTCAGCTTCGTCTCCAACTTCAGGGTCATGTGTTACGACTATTATAGTACTTCCTGCATTATGAAGCTTTTCTAAAATATCCATAACTAAATATTCATTTTTTTCGTCGAGATTTCCTGTCGGCTCATCGGCGAGCAAAATCGCGGGGTGATTTATCAATGCCCTGGCTATACAAACCCTTTGCTGTTCTCCTCCGGATAATTGATTCGGAAGATGCTTTGCCCTGTCTTTTAAGCCGACGGCCTCAAGTGCAGCCATAGCCTCTTCTTCATCCGGCATCGAGTGATAGTACTGCGCCATCATAACATTTTCAAGAGCAGTAAGGTAATTTATCAAGTGGAACTGCTGGAATACCAGTCCGATTTTATCTCTTCTTATTATAGTCAATTCTTTTGGCGAAAGTTTTGATATATCATCATCTTCCAATATAACTTCGCCGATGGACGGTTTGTCCATACAGCCTATTATATTTATCATAGTAGTCTTTCCACTTCCGGAAGGACCCATTATAGAAAGCCATTCTCCCTTTTCTACAGTCAGATTAATCTGATCAAGAGCTTTTACTTCACCATATATTTTGGAAACATCTCTAAGTGTCAATATATCCATATTTTCCTCCTTATTCTCCACGTAGTACCAGAGCCGGTTCAACATCTACAGCCTTACTTACCGGAATCAGGCAAGCAATCACCGTTATTATTACCGACACCAATATAGTCAATGGTACGAGGCTCCACAAGAAACTTACTTTACGGGCAAATACACTTATACTCACCCTCTGTGCAAATATATATCCCAGCACAACTCCAAGCAATCCTCCAGCTATACCAAGTACGACACCTTCTCCTAAAAAGTCTATAACCACTGATTTATTAGATGCCCCGAGAGCTTTTTTAAGACCTATTTCTCTTCTTCTCTCAGTTACAACGGCCATCATAGTGGTGGATACACAAATCATCATGATAAAAAGAACGATAACTGTAACTATCCAAACTAGTGCCTGTAATTTATTTAATACGACATCTTGTGATTCCGTAACTCTTTTTACGAGCTGTGGAGTTAAGTCTCTATCATTTTCAGAGATTTTATCGGCGATTAGTTGCAGAGATTCAGCTTCAGCTTCGACACTGCATTCTACAACATCAAGTTCTTGATTACCTATTATTTCTCTAATATCTTCAAGACTCATGAATATCAGTTCTTCTTCTTTACCACCTGTAGTCACAGTCCCTGCTACTTCAAAGTCCGTAGCGGTCATGTCGCCATCTTCTTTGGGAGTATTTAAAGTGAATTTATCTCCCGTTTCAAGTCCTATGGCTTTTGAAATCTCATTTCCGAGAAGTACTTGTTTATGATCTGTAGGCCAGTCTCCATTTATTAGCCAATAAGGGCTATTTTCTTTCGCTCCGGCCAAATCAGTTCCTGCAACCATATAAGGCTGCTCATTAATCTTTGCATTCTGATAAATATATGGGGCAAGCCCAACTAATTTATCGCTCGGTATTAATTCTGTAATTTCTTTTAGTTGATCTTCTGAAATCTTTTTATCGCTATCAGTTGGAATTATTATCATATTTGCACCATATGACCTAAATTCCTTTCCCATCTGTCTAGGTATGTCATAGTAAATAGTAACCAATCCCGACAAAATCGTCGCTCCCATGGCAATAGCTAAAAGAGCTGTTATCATCCTCGAACGCCTTCTCGCAAGAGATCCGGTTACCATTCGCCAGTACATAGATCTGTTTTTCATGCTCTCCTCCTATCTGCCATGCAGTACGTCTTTCGGGTTTAATCTCAATAAATAACGCATTGCAGGAATACTTCCCAAAATCGTAACCAAGAAAATAAGAACTATTACGATCGGAATTACCATAGGAGCAGGCACTATCGCTGAGCCGAATACTTTATAACCTATGATCTGAGTTAAACCGAGTCCAACAAAATATCCGACGACCGCACCGATAACACCCGTCAAGAGTATCTCGGTCAGTATCGTGCCGACTATTTTGAAATTACTCGCTCCAACCGCTTTTTGTAAACCTATTTCAGAACGTCTTTCCATTACACCGGCTGTGACCAAATTTGAAATTCCAAGAGCCGATCCTACAAGACTTAGAATCGTGATCAATACCATGAGCAATGTCGTCTTATTGAGGATATCTCCCTCTGATTCAGCAACCTGTCTTATCGGCTTTGCTACCGAATCAGTTACGACTTCCTGAATCTGATAACAGATGGCGCTGACATATGCCGTACAATACCAAATCTCCCATTCCTTGATTGTCAGGCTCAGTGGATTCTTGGCCGCTTTTCTCGCAAGATCATTATCAGGCGTAGTTAAAGCTGAAACCTCGATCTTATTAACGGCATTCGTCTTTCCTTCAAAGTTCTGAGCTATCTTTAATGGAACATAGATGGATTGATCTTCATCACTGCCCGATGTATATATCCCCTTGACCTTCATTTCCTTTTCTAGATTGTCAGATTTTACCTTAATGGTATCTCCGACTTCATATCCATTTCTGGATGCAAACACAGCTCCAAGCATCACAGAATCTTCATCTTTATCCTCGAGCCACTCACCCTGTATTTCCCACCAGTTTTTAAGTCTTATCATACCGGTATCGATGGATTCTCCAGTCGGAAGATCCATATGATGATTAAACCATGTGCCGACCATCTTAGTCGTATTTTTACTGTCATCGATATTTACCCAGGCATTAAAATAAGGAGTGTAATCGACTATATTATATGCCCAGAAAATAGTTTTGATATTTGGAAGTTCGTCTTCGCTCAAATATTTTTGAACCGTTCCTTCCTTTTCTTCCATTCCATAGATATCATCCAATAAAGATGCTTCTTTTGGCAATACATTTATATTTGCACCATATGCTTTTAATTCTCGATTTACCTTGTCTCCAACTCCAAGCATGGTATTTAGCATTGATGTGGAAAGACTAGCTCCTAAAGCAATGGTAAAGGCTATCATGAGCATTTTCCCTTTTTGTCTAAAAAGAGCACCTTTTATCATACGTAAAAACATTATTCCACCTCAATTCTATTTAAATACATAGGACATAGCGTCCAAGTCTTTTGGTTGTATCTTAATCTTTTGGTCATGAACTATATACGGGAAAGGTATCGGATTGCATCCGCCCTTAAAGCCAATTGTTCCCCTGTTCATTACTACATCACAAAGTTTACAGACAACTTCGTCTTTCCTTTCAAAATATCCGGAAGGACCGCATATTTCGCAAGCGTCTAAGACCACGCCATATGAGTTTTGGGCTTTCTTTATCAGGAAGAATCTCACATCTACTCCATCTGATGAATGATAGATATATCTGTGAAGATGATTATCTTCCAATACCTCCAGAGGTACAACTATCATACCGTCTTCCATCTGATATTCTTCAGGCGGAGACAATGCCTCTTCTCTTCCCTCATACTGCTTTAAAGCCGTCAGTGAAATTAGAGATATTAATATCAGCGCTAAAAAGAATTGCGCCCAATGCCTTCTATTTCTCATATGAGATTTTATTTTTCTAAGTTCAGCTTTATTTCTATAACTCTCTTTTACTTTTACATTCTGCTTCCATAAAATTATAGGAGCGACAGCCAAAATTGCCATTACGACTATATTTATTATATTTTCGTAATTAACTATGGCGGCTATAATCGAGAAAAGCGTCCTGGTTCTGGGAATAATGCTCAAAGAGTACAATCTCTGAACTATGACATTCAATTGAATTATCCCCCTGAGTATTAGAGTTATGAGAACAATCGCCTTTAATTGAGTCTCTTTGAGTCTGATACCTGTATTGTATACTGCAATCCCGGATAAAATAATCATCAAAATACCGAATATATACCCTAAGACACGGAATAAAACCATGGTACTTACAGCACTCTCTCCATAATACACAAAACTGTTAAGCTGTGTAAACAGAGCTGGCATATAGTAAAAGAATGACGATATTATATAAATAGCAATTATAACTGAAAAAATCTTCTCGTATAAATCTAATTTATCCTTAGAAATCTTTTTTCTTAATCCCATCGCTATAAATATAAGTATCAAAGATATTACTAAGGGCACCATACTCCAAAAACTAAATGAAGTTCTGTTGACAAAATTCGGAATACTCCTCACGACAGCAGAGATGATAGCAGCTATGAAACCCAATACAAAGCTGACTATTATAACATTTCTCTTTAATTTATGGTCCTTTGTCCTATAATAGGCCAAGAGGATTGCTATCGTAAGAGAAAAAGCAATTCCAGCTTCCATTATTTTAATAAATATTTTAAGGATAAAACCCACCCCCGTTTTAAAACATCAAATCAAGATAAGGATCGGAATTATCCGATCCTTTTCTGATATTTTTTCTGATAAATGTTAAAATTTTACCACTGTGGTCCAGCCCACTCGAAATCTGGCCATTCAACAACTATAGGCTCAGTCCAGAATCTACCTGTAACTCCGGTTTCTTCGTCGACATGTAGTAGATAGTCATTACCAGGTGCTGATATTTCAAATTTAATGCTATATTTTCCTAATCCTTCAGGGAATTTATAGTTTGCA
Source organism: Tissierellia bacterium (assembly GCA_030537815.1). Taxonomy (GTDB): domain Bacteria; phylum Bacillota; class Clostridia; order Tissierellales; family Peptoniphilaceae; genus Microaceticoccus. The sequence continues at coordinate 36,488 of JAUNVF010000022.1, forward strand.
CCATAGTGAGGACCGTCAGAAGCGTTCATAGGCATGAATGCTACTTCATCAACTTTGTCAGAACCTTCTTTTTGAACTAAAGCTTTAACCTGAAGCCATGGAACAAAGTCACCAATACCATATCCAAGAGCAGTTCCTTCTTCTGAAGCTGCGATATCTGCCTCTATATGGCAATCTGCTTCTTCTTTAGGAATACTGTTTCCAGCTGGTTCCATATCTACTGGTTGGAAATAAACACCAGCAACGATCAATGGTCCAACTTCTTGCTCATCACCGATATCGAATTCTTCGAATCCGCCACCAGGTGCATTTGCATCATCAGCTGGTTCTTCTTTTTCTTCAGGCTTAGTTTCTTCAGCCTTTTCCTCTGTAGCTGTATCAGCTTTTTCCTCAGCCGGTTTGTCTTGTCCGCATCCAACTAGTGCTAGCGAAAATACAAGAACTAAGGCTAAGATCAATAAAATCTTACTTTTCTTAAACATTATACTCCTCCTTGAGTGTTTTTTTCATGCTGAGCTTTAAGCTCGGCTCTTTTCTTTCTGTTATTTTTATTTTGATAGATAACAGAAATTATTATTACTATTAATAGGATTATCTGTGGAAGTAGTGTTTCAACTCGGTCGTAAATACCAAGCAATTCTATACTAAAGCCATTCATAGCCGGTATTATAGTTCTTCCAATAACTCCAGCTTCCTGAAGTTCGAATACACCTTTTCCGGCAAATGAGATACATAGTATAAACATAAGCCAACTCGTAACTGTGAAGAAAGGCTTAAGTGGTAATCTTACACTCAATTTAGTAATCGCATAGTAGACTACTGCAAGTATTATGACAGCAACTCCCAAGCCCAGCCACATATGGTATGGACTATTCGAAATATTAGAACGCATACCCTGGAAGAACAGAATTAATTCTGCACCTTCTCTGGCAACAGCTAAGAAAGCTGTAAATGCTAGTGTCATCATATTTCCTCTGGTTATGGATTGTTCCACCCTGTCCTGAATGTATTGATTCCAGATCTCAACTTCTGATTTGGACAACATCCAATTACTTACATAGAATAATACAGCTACAGCGACAAACATGGCCACACCTTCAAATATCTCCTGTCCTATTCCGGACTCGGCATCTCCAACCTTGTTGGCGATGACATTGAAGACAATAGCCAGGATGATACTAAATACTATACCGAGTATCGCTCCACTATATACTCCCTTTAAATAACCTCTATTATTAGTCTTAGTTAAATATGCCGCTATTGCAGCGACTACCAATATAGCCTCTAAACCTTCTCTTAGAGTTAGTCCCAGTACAGCTATAAAGGTATTGAATCCCTGAACTGACTTATTGCTAGACAGCGCGTCTGAATGAGATGAATCATCTGATTCTTGAGTGTCGCCCTTATTCATATTATCCAATGCCTCAGCATCTTCTTCGAGCATTTGAATTAGGGTTTCTATTTCTTCTTTTAACTCGTCTATAGACTCTCCTCTTTTTATAGAACGCTTAGCACGGTAAAATTGATGCTCTACAGTAGAACCTCTCTTACCTGATATTACAGTCATTACGGTCTTTTCAAAACCAAGTTTTTCATAAAACTTGAAATAAGCCGTATTTATTGCCGATGTAGCTTCTTTAGCTGCATCTTCGCCTCCCTTTTCGTAAATATCTACAGCTTCATTTAAATGAACAGCCATAGCTTCAGCAACAGCTTCCCAGTTATCATATGTTACTTTGTCCGAGGCGTAAGCAGGTGATAATGATGTTATTAAAAAAATTGCCATTAAGACGGAAAGTATCCTGCCTTTCCAATTCCCCTTGATCAAGATATTACCTCCTCAATTTTTATTGTATTGCTCCGAATCTTTTAGTCTACCGTCCTCCATGACAAGAACTCTATTTCCGTATTCCAAAACATCAAGTTCATGAGTGACGATAATTAAAGAGACCGATTCGTTGATTTTTTTCAAAATCTCCATAATTTCCCTAGTCGTATGACTATCCAGATCCGCCGTAGGCTCATCTGCTATGAGTACCTTAGGCTGGTTCATAAGAGCCCTGGCCAAGAGTACTCTCTTTAGCTCACCGCCTGAAATTGTACCAGTAAATTCATCTTTAAGGTGAAATATACCCATCCAATCAAGTAGAATTGAAGCTCTCTCTATTCCATCTCCTTCTCTGGGATGAAGGAAATGAGGCAATCTCACATTATCCAATACAGTTAGATTCGGCATAGTTCCCATAGATTGAGGGACATATCCAATAAATGAGTTGCGATATAAGCTTTTCTGAGCATCATCCATTTCGGCAATATCTTTGCCTTCGGCAAGTATCTTACCTCTTGTAGGTTCCAGTATTCCGGATATGAGATTTAGAAAAGTGGTCTTACCTCCTCCACTCCTTCCAATGATATGGATAAATTCTCCTTTTTCCAGAACAAAATCCGTTTCGTCAACTGCGGGAAAGCTACGACCCCCTCTTGTGAAATCTTTTCCTAATTTAATAGTTTCAAGTAAAGTCATCTAACTCTCCTTTAGTTAAAATTACTAAGATTTTTTCTTAGTTCCGACAAATAAATAAACAATATTTGCTATTATATACACAGCCGCTAGTACTAAAACCGTCGGCTTTGTATGCGTATTACAAGACATAGTCGGCATCTTACATCCGCCTATGAGATATAGGGGAAGTAGTATTGTTATTATACCCACTATTATATTTGATATTGAGATTCCTAAATTTATACTCTCATTTTTAACAAGTCCGAAAATTATTCCCGTAATTACTATAAATATCCCCTGCCCAATGAGAGCCTGACCCATCCAATGACATTTCATAAAATGTCCATCCGGTTTTGGTCCACAGACAGGTGCTAGGTGATTTGGAGTCACCAGAATTAGTATCCCAATAATTACAAATAGGATACTAAAAATCATTTTCTTATTCTTCATAAAAGAATCTCCTCTGATATTAAATTTTAAGATTATAGTCATACTTTGATATCAATTATCGACTATTTGAATTATACCAAATTTAAATATCCGAGGTCAAGGAATATGATTCCATTACAAGCCTCGATATGACATATTAATAGATTGATGTGTATATATAATATATAGATATATTCATATACAAGGATTCATCTATGCTTGATCTGAATTTTAATACTTTATTAAATAAAACTAAATATCTTCAATTTGACATCCATACATATATACATATGTCGAAATCAGATTTGTTAAGTTTTCACAATAATTTTAAAAAGAAATAAATCATAGATAAAAGCTCTATTATTCAACATTACCAGCTATTATACTGGAATCATTTTCCAAAGCGATTCTGCACAAATCATCAAATTCAATTTTTTCTTTTACGATATTTTCATATTTAGATTTTTTTACCCTAATTACGCCATCTTTAGTTGATTTTTTTATTATATTCCTTTCCATTTCAACTCTTTCCATCTCGACCATCCTTATGCCAATAGTCGTCGTATGCTTTAAAATAGCTTTAATTATATTTTTTTTGTCTTTTTGTCTGCCCAATACAGTCAATAGTACGCCCGGCCTATTCTTCTTCATCTGTATATTTGTAAAAGATATATCGACTGCACCGCTGTCAAAGATTCTGTCCATGGCAAATGAAAATTCTTCGCCCGTCATATCGTCTATATTTGCTTCAAATTTCCAAATCTTATTATTTAGTTTTTTTTTACAACCATAAGTCTCAAAACATTTGGAATCTCTATATCCTTGCTTCCGGCACCATAGCCTATCGAATCTATGACGCAGCCGCTTAAATCTGAAAACTCATCGACTATTTCAGCCACAATAGCAGCCCCAGTCGGAGTTACGAGTTCCGTCTTGATTCCGGTATCGTATACGGGTATCTTTGCCTCTCTTATTATCTCGAGAGTTGCAGGAGCGGGAACAGGGAATTTCCCATGTGCACATTCGACAAATCCGCCTCCTATATGAAGTGGAGAAGATATAATCCTTTCGATATCCATATCTTCTAAAAGTATACAGACACCTAATATATCGACAATGGAATCGATCGCACCGACCTCGTGGAAATGGACTTCATCCAGCGATTTACCATGTATCTTGGATTCCGCCTTAGCTATATGGTTGAATATTCCTTTCGCCCTCTCTTTTATCGAATCAGAAAGATTTGAACCATCTATTATCTTTTCTATATCATTAAGATTTCTATGGACATGATTTTGATGTCCATGTCCTGCATGTCTATCATGGCTATGATGCTCATGATGGTCGTGATGATCATGGCTATGA